>NZ_WBKS01000051.1:0-36740 GCF_008868145.1 Micromonospora sp. AMSO1212t | reverse complement strand
CACCCGTGCGTGGAAGTGCTGGCGCAGCGCGGCGGTGGTGCCGAAACCCGAGTCCCGGGCGATCCGGTCGATGCTCAGATCCGTCGTCTCCAGCAGCACCCGGGCGTGCTCGGTGCGCTGCTGCAGCAGCCACTGCGCCGGGCTGAGCCCGGTCTCGGAGCGGAAGTGCCGGGTGAACGTGCGGACGCTCATCCGCGCGTGCGCCGCCATCTCGCGCAGCGTCACCGGTTCGTGCAGCCACTGCCGCGCCCACTCGCGGGTGGCGGCGGTGCCGCTGTCCGCGCCGCGGGGCACGGTGACCGGGCGCTGGTTCGTCGAGCGCCGTGGCCTGGTGACAGGAGTGCTCACCGCGGGCGGCGCGGCCGGGCAGCTCGTCTTCCTCCCGCTGCTCGCGGTGCTGGTGCGCGACCACGGCTGGCGCACGGCGGCACTCGTCGTCGCCGGGGCCGCGCTGGCGGTCGTACCCCTTGTGGTGTGGTTGTTGCGGGAGCACCCGGCGGACCTGGGGCGGCCCGCTTATGGCGCGACCGAGGTCGTGCCGCCGGCCCGGCCGGAGGGCGGCGCGGCGGGGCGGGCGGTCGGCGCGCTCGCCGCCGCCGCGCGGACGCGGCCGTTCTGGTTGCTCGCCGGCGGTTTCGCGATCTGCGGGGCGACCACCAACGGCCTGGTGGGTACGCACTTCGTGCCCGCCGCGCACGACCACGGCATGCCGGAGACCACAGCCGCCGGCCTGCTCGCCGTGGTCGGGCTCTTCGACATCGCCGGCGCGATCGCCTCCGGCTGGCTCACCGACCGGGTCGACGCGCGGCTGCTGCTCGGCGCCTACTACGCGTTGCGCGGGGCGTCGCTGCTGGTGCTGCCGAGTCTGTTCGGCGGTACGGCCGAGCCGAGCATGCTCGTCTTCATCGTCTTCTACGGGCTGGACTGGGTGGCCACCGTCCCGCCGACCGTGGCGCTGTGCCGGGAGTGGTTCGGCGCGTCCGGCGCCGTGGTGTTCGGCTGGGTGTTCGCCGCGCACCAGTTCGGCGCCGCGCTGGCGGCCACCGGCGCCGGTCTGGTCCGGGACCGGCTCGGTGACTACGCGCTGGCCTGGTACGTGGCCGGCGCGCTGTCGATCGGCGCGGCCGGGCTGTCACTGCTGCTGCGCCGCCGTGCCGCCGGCGAGCGCGCGTTCACGCTGCCGGTGGCCGCGGGCAGGCGGGCCTGGAGCTACCGGGGCTGACTGGTCAGCGCTACCGGGGCTGAGCGGTCAGCCGGCTGCCCACTGCTGCTCGGGAGCGCCGCTGCACGGCGCCTGCTCCAGCTCGCGCCCCGGCTCGGTGCCCGCGTCGTCGACCTGCGCGCACTTGCCGCTGTGCACGGCGACCAGCAGCGCCGCACCGTTCCCGGCCGACTGGAACCGCCACTGCTGGTTGGCCTGCCCGTTGCAGGACCACTGCTGCACGTCCGCGCCGTCGTCGGTCTTCGCCTCGTTGACGTCCAGGCACTTGCTGCTGGCCGCGTTCACGAGCAGGTAGGTGTCGTTGGCGACCGGCGTGACCACCCACTGCTGCTCCGGCCCGCCGGTGCAGTCGGCGAGCGCGGCCTGTGCGCCCTCGGCCTCGTCGCCGGTGACGCCGAGGCAGCGCCCGGACGGCACGCCCCGGATCACCTTCGGCGTCGCCACCGGCGCGGCGGGTGTGCTCGGCGCCGCGCTCGGCGAGGGCGACGACGACGGCGTGGGCTCCGCCGTCGGTTCCGCGCTCGGCTCGCTCGGTTGCGCTGTGGGCACCGCGGCCGCCGGCACCACGGGCCGGTCGCCACCGCCGCCGAGCACGCCGGTGGCGAAGAAGGCCCCGAGGAGTACGCCCGCCACGCCGACGCCCAGCGCGACCCGCATCAGCGGATCCTGGGGCAGCCGGACGCCACGGGGGCGGCGCGCGCCGCGGGCGCCGTAGACGGTGCCGGACGGGTCGGAGTGCGGGTCGGCCATGGGGGCATCCTGACCCACCGGGGCCGCCGGGTGCCAGTCGCCCCGGCGGCACGGTGACTCAGTCGACGACCCGGACGTCCTTCCAGAACGCCACCCGGTCGCGGACCATCTCCGCCTCCGGCTTGGGGTCCGGGTAGTACCAGACGGCGTCCGGGCTGGTGGCGCCGCCGTGTTCGAGCGTGTAGTAGGAGGCCGTGCCCTTCCACGGGCAGACCGTGTGGGTGTCGGAGGAGCGGATCAGGTCGTCGCGCAGCGCGGTACGGGGGAAGTAGTGGTTGCCCTCGACCACCACTGTGTCGTCGCTCTCGGCGACGACGAGGTCGTTCCAGACGGCTTTCGGCATGTCCTCCACGCTATGCCGGTGGTCGCGTACCGGCCACCGCTGCGCGCGTCGGCTCCTCGTCGGTCATGTCGGCCACTGTCGCGCCGAGCGCGGCCAGCACGGTGTCCGCCTCGACCGCGACGGCGAGGCCGTGCTCGCCCGCGCCGAGCGTGATCTCCCGGCCGCGCAGCCGCTCGTCGGCGACCACCGGCCAGGCGGTGGTGGAGCCGAACGGTGTGATGGTGCCGCGCGCGTACCCGGTGGCGGCCTTCGCCGCCTCGGCGTCGGGCATCGACAGCCGGCTCACCCCGAGCAGGGCGCGCAGCTTCGGCCAGGAGATCACCCGGCCGCCGGGAGTGAGCACGAACAGCAGGTCGCCCTCGCCGCGGCGGACCACGATCGTCTTGACCACGTCGGGCACCTCGACGCCGCGCGCCGCGGCCGCCTCGGCGAGGCTCGCGACCGGACCGTGGCGGATCACCCGGTACGGCAGGCCGGCGTGGTCGAGAGCGGTCAGCGCGGGATTCGCCATGGCGGTCACGGTAACGCGCGCGTCGACCTCGAGCCGGCGAGGCCACCGTGGACGTCCCACGAATTGTCGTACCCGCGCGTAAGGTGATCTCATGCACGCTGTCCGTGATCATGAACGGGCGGTGGACACGCTGCGGCGCTCCTACGCCGCGGTGCCCGCCGGGGAACCCGTACGGCTGGCCAAGCAGACCTCGAACCTGTTCCGGCCCCGCTCCGCGCCGCGTACGCCAGGGCTGGACGTGAGCGGCCTGACCGGGGTGCTCGCCGTGGACCCGGCGGCCCGCACCGCCGACGTGCAGGGCATGTGCACCTACGAGGATCTGGTCGACGCGACGCTGCCGCACGGCCTGATGCCGCTCGTCGTGCCGCAGTTGCGCACCATCACGCTGGGCGGCGCGGTGACCGGGCTGGGCATCGAGTCCACCTCCTTCCGCAACGGCCTGCCGCACGAGTCGGTGCTGGAGATGGACCTGCTCACCGGCGCGGGTGAGATCGTCACGACCCGGCCGCGGGGCGAGCACGCCGACCTGCACCGCGCCTTCCCGAACTCGCTCGGCAGCCTCGGCTACGCCACCCGGCTGCGCATCGAACTGCAACCGATCCGCCGGTACGTGTCGCTGCGCAACATCCGGTTCACCCGCCTGGAGGAACTGGTCGACGCGGTCGGCGAGGTGGTCGCCAAGGGGGCCTGGGGCGGTGAGCCGGTCGACGCCATGGACGGGGTGGTGTTCAGCCCCGGCGAGGCGTACCTCGTGCTGGGCACGTTCACCGACGAGGCCGAGGGCCGCCCGTCCGACTACACCGGCCAGGAGATCTACTACCGCTCGCTGCGCCGGCGCACCCGGGACACGCTCACCGCGTACGACTATCTCTGGCGGTGGGACACCGACTGGTTCTGGTGTTCGGCGGCGTTCGGGGCGCAGCACCCGGTGGTGCGGCGGCTGTGGCCGCGGCGCTACCGGCGCAGCGACGTCTACCACCGGATCGTGCGGCTGGAGCACCGGCACCAGGTGGCCGCCCGCGTCGACAGGTGGCGGGGCCGCCCGGCGCGCGAGCGCGTGGTGCAGGACGTGGAGATCCCGCTGGACCGCACGCCCGAGTTCCTGCGCTGGTTCGCGGCGAACGTGGGGATGACTCCGGTGTGGCTGTGCCCGCTGCGGCTGCGGGAGCCGTCCGGCCCCGGGTCGGCGAAGGCGTGGCCGCTATATCCGCTCCGACCGGGCGAAACCTATGTGAACATCGGCTTCTGGGGAAGCGTGCCCATCGCGGAGGGCGCCGCCGACGGCGACGTCAACCGGCAGATCGAGCGCATGGTGTCGGAGATGGGCGGCCACAAGTCGCTCTACTCCGACGCGTACTACGACCGGGCGGCGTTCGACCGGCTCTACGGCGGGGACACCTGGCGCGCCGTGAAGGACCGCTACGACCCGGACCACCGGCTCACCGGACTGTACGAGAAGGCGGTATCCCGAGCATGAGTCTGACCGACCGAACACCCGGGGCGGCGAGCGCCCCGGCCGGCCCGCCGGCGGGCGGCCGGCGTACCGGACCCACAGTCGCGGACGTGGTCCGCGCGGTCACCACCGGCGACCTGCCCGTCCGGGTCACCGGCTACGACGGCAGCACGCTGGGCCCGGCCGACGCCGGGATCACCCTGGCGATCCGCACCGAGCGGGGCCTGTCCTACCTGCTCACTGCGCCGGGCGACCTGGGCATGGCCCGGGCCTACGTCAGCGGCGACCTGGCGCTGGAGGGGGTGCACCCGGGCGACCCGTACGAGGCGCTGCGGGTGATCAAGGACGAGGTGTCGCTGCGGATGCCGGCGGTGGCCGAGGCGCTCGCGCTGGTCCGAGGGCTGGGCTGGGAACGGCTGCGCCCGCCGCCGCCCCCGCCGCAGGAGGCGGCGCCGCGCTGGCGGCGGCTGATGACCGGCCTGCGTCACTCGCGTACCCGCGACAGCAGCGTGATCTCCCACCACTACGACGTGTCGAACGCCTTCTACGAGAAGGTGCTCGGGCCGTCCATGACGTACACCTGCGCGGTCTTCCGGAGCCCCGGCGACACGCTGGAGGAGGCGCAGCGGGCCAAGTACGACCTGGTCGCCGGCAAGCTGGCGCTCAAGCCGGGGATGCGGCTGCTCGACGTCGGCTGCGGTTGGGGCGGGATGGTCCGGCACGCGGCCCGCGAGTACGGCGTCAAGGCGCTCGGTGTGACGCTGTCGAAGGCGCAGGCCGACTGGGCGCGCGCCGCGATCGAGCGGGAGGGGCTGACCGAGCTGGCGGAGGTGCGTCACCTGGACTACCGGGACGCGCCGCGCGAGCAGTTCGACGCGATCTCCTCGATCGGGCTGACCGAGCACATCGGGGTGCGCAACTACCCGGCCTACTTCGGCGCGCTGCGCTCCCGGCTCAAGCCGGGCGGGCGGCTGCTCAACCACTGCATCACCCGGGCCGACAACCGCGCGCCGCACCGTTCCGGCGCGTTCATCGACAGGTACGTCTTCCCGGACGGCGAGCTGGCCGGTCCGGGCCGGCTGATCAGCGAGATCCACGACGCCGGGTTCGAGGTGCACCACGAGGAGAACCTGCGCCAGCACTACGCGCTGACGCTCGCCGGTTGGTGCCGCAACCTGGTCGAGCACTGGGACTTCTGCGTCGGCGAGGTCGGGCCGGGCACCGCGAAGGTGTGGGGGCTCTACATGGCCGGCTCCCGGCTGGCGTTCGAGCGCAACGGCATCCAGTTGCACCACGTGCTCGCCACGCACAACGGCCCGGAAGGTGTGAACGGGTACCCGCTGCGTCCGGACTGGACGCCCTGACGCGACGTACCGACGAAAGGCCGCGCGGACCGCGCGGCCTTTCGTCGAAGCCATTGACAAAGAAGTTTTGTACGTACAAACTGATTTTGCCATGAGAGACGTCCTGTATCTGGAACAGCGCGAGCAGGCCGAGGTCCTGCTCAAGCCGCAGCGCATCGAGGTGCTGCGGCAACTGGCCGAGCCCCGCACCTGCACCGAGGTCGCGGCCCGGCTGGAGCAGACGCCGCAGCGCGTCTACTACCACGTCAAACAGCTCGTCGCGGCCGGGCTGGCCGAGCAGGTGGCGCAGCGGCAGGTGCGCGGCATCACCGAGGGCATCTACCAGGCCGTCGCCCGGTCGTACTGGCTCTCGCCCCGCCTGGTCGGCCGCATCGGCGGCACGCGCCGGGCCCGCGACGAGCTGAGTCTTGGCTACCTGCTCGACCTCATGGAGGAGGTCCAGGCCGACATCGCCGCGCTGGACCGCACCGCCCCCGAACTGCCGTCCATCGGCGTCTCCGGCGAGATCCGGGTTCCCGCCGAGCGGCGGCAGGAGTTCCTGCACGACCTGCAGACGACGCTGCAGGACCTCTTCACGCGCTACGGCGGAGCCGAGGGCGACGCCTTCAAGCTCGCCGTAGCCTGCTACCCGAAAGGCGACAAGCATGACTGAGCCGATGACCATCCGCGCCCGCCTCGCCGCGCCGGTGGCGACCGTCCGCCGTGCCCTGACCGACCCCGCCGAGCTGCGCGTCTGGCTGGCCGAGCACGCCGAGGTCGAGCTTCCCCGGCGGTACGAGTTCTGGGGCCGCTACACGCCCGAAGGTGACGCGCCACACCAGCGGCTGCTGCACGCCGACGACCGGACGCTGCGATTCGCGTGGACGCTCGACGGGGTGGAGACCACCACCGAGTTCGAGCTGGAGCCCGACGGCGACGGCACCATACTCACGCTGCGGCAGAGCCACTTCAGCTTCGAGGAGGCGATGAGCGGCAGCAGCATCCGCGGCGTGCTCCAGACGTACTGGTACCTGGCGCTCGCCAACCTCAACGACCACCTGGACGGCCGGCCGCTGCTGCCGCGTACCGACTTCACCTCCGCCGACCTTCGCGGCGAGCTGCTCATCGACGCGCCGATGGACAAGGTGTGGACGTCGCTCACCGACTCGGAACAGGCGGGCGCCTGGTTCGGCTACCCGATCGGCATCGAGCCCTGGGAGGGCGGCCGGTACGCGATGGGCGGCTTCGACGCCGGTGAGGCCGCGAAGGTGTTCGACGTGACGCCGGGACGAGGGCTCTCCATCGACTGGGGACCGACCGGCGTGACCTCCTGGGAGCTGGACGAGTCCGAGGGCCGGACGAAGCTGACGTTCGTGCAGTCCGGCTTCGACGAGGGCAACCCGCCGTACGGCGCCTGGACCGGCATCGTCTCCGGGTTCGCCGAGCTGCGGCGCTTCCACGAGGTGCCGGACTGGAAGCCGATCTGGCTGACCGACGAGGTTCCCGCCTGACCTTCCGGTGACCCGCCCGGGGCCCGCTTAACCCGGGCCCCGGGTGGGTAATGCCGGGCGATGTTCTTCATCTTCGGGTTGCGGACCAAGGTCGACAGGTCCGGCGTCGTCACCCAGGTCTGCCGCAACTGCGGCAACCAGGCCGCCCAGGTGATCACCCGCCGGGTCACCAGGTTCAGCCTCTTCTTCATCCCACTGATCCCGCTGCGCACCCGGTACGGGCAGCAGTGCACGTTCTGCGGCGCCCAGTACGACATCTCGCGGGCCGAGGCCGAGCGCCTCCCGGTCGGCTGACCGGTGACCCGCTTTCTCTGCTGGCTGATCGGCCGGCAGCCGGTGACCCCGCTAGCCGCACCGGTGCACACCGCCGCCCGTCCGCCCTGCACCCCCGGCCGCCGGCACCGCCGACGCAGCCGTCGGGTCGCGGGCGCGCAGTCGCCCCGCTCGCCCTGGAACCGCTCCGCCGGCCGCTGAGTCCCCGGGTGCGCACACCTATTCTGGGATCATGGGTGGCGTGGAGGAGCGGCTGGCGCAGATCCGGGGTGGTGAGCCGCCCCGGCGGCACAACGCCCGCACCATCGCCGCGCTGACCGGCAACCCCGGCTGCACCCGCCGTGCCGTGCTGGACAGCGCGGGTGCGGACAAGCCGGCGCTCGCCGAGCAACTCGGCTTCCCGGCGCGGTTCGGCCAGTCCCGCTTCGCGATCACCCGGGGCAACGCCTTCGAGGCCCAGGTCAAGGCCGACGGCGGGGCGGAACTGCTGCGCCTGGTGGCGGAGCGGCTCGGCGTACCGGTGCCGGAGGGCGCGACGTGGACCGACCTCGGCGCCGACGACGACCGGCCGGAGCGGTCCCGGGCGGCGCTCACCGCGAGCGGCGACGGTCCGGCGCTGTTCGACCATCCGCTGCTCGGCCTGGACGTGGCGGGCAGCCGGGTGCACCTGGAACCGGACCTGGTCGCCGCGCGGCTGGCCGGACGGTTCCACGTCGTGGAGATCAAGTCGTTCCCGGTGATCGACGGGCAGGCCGACCCGGGCAAGGTCGCCGCCGCCGCGATCCAGTCCGCCGTCTACGTGCTGGCGCTGCGCGAACTGCTCGCCGCCGAGGGACGCGACCCGGAGCTGGTGTCGCACGAGGTGGTGCTGGTCTGCCCGCGCGATTTCGCCAACAAGCCGGTGGCCAGCCTGCTCGACGTGCGCCGGCAACTGCTGGTGCTGCGTCGCCAACTGGCCCGGATGGCCCGGGTCGAGGAGCTGCTCGCCGTCGTACCGGCCGGGTTCACCGTCGACCCGGAGGCCGATCCGGCCGTGCTCGCCGCCGCGCTGCACCAGGTGCCGGCGCGCTATGCGCCCGACTGCCTGGCGGCCTGCGAGCTTGCGTACTTCTGCCGGCACGAGGCGCGCGGGCAGACCGGCGCGCTGGGCCGG
This sequence comes from Micromonospora sp. AMSO1212t, assembly GCF_008868145.1. Taxonomy (NCBI): domain Bacteria; kingdom Bacillati; phylum Actinomycetota; class Actinomycetes; order Micromonosporales; family Micromonosporaceae; genus Micromonospora; species Micromonospora sp. AMSO1212t. Next base: position 28,181 of record NZ_WBKS01000051.1, on the reverse strand, counting down.
CCGGTCCGCGAGGCGCTGGGTGGCGTCGAGGACGTCGCCGACGTGCTGGCGCTCGCCGACGGCGTGGCCGCACCCGAGCCGGAGCAGGCGGAGGCCGCCGCGCTGCTGCGGGCCGCCGCGCGCCTGCGCGCCGACGCCCTCGCCGGGCATCCCGCGTGAGTACGCTTCGCGCGCTCGCCCGGGCGCAGGCGGTCGCCACCGGGCGAGCCCAGCCGGTGGCCACCGTCCGCCATCTGCACCTGTCCGACCGGCCGCTGGTGCTGGTGCCGCTCGCGCTCGCCGGAGAGGCGAACGCCCCGCTGGCCGCGATGGTCGGCGCCGCGCCCGACGAGGCCCGGCTGCTGGTGGTGCCGCAGCCGCGCAACCGGGACCAGCGGTTCGCGTTCGCCGCCGAGCTGGCCGGGATCGTGCTGCCGTACCTGGACGAGTTCCGCGACCTGACCGAGGCCGTGCCGGTGGACCGGGGCCGGGACGTCCGCCACCGGTACGTGGACGCGCCGCAACTGCTGGTGCCGAACCCGGCCGGGATCACGTTCCTGCGGCTGTTCGGCCGTTCCACCCGGTTCCGCCGGACCGACGGCGACTATCCGGTGCACCCGTCGGTGCCGCTGCTCGGCCGCTGGCTGACGTTCTTCGCCGAGCGCGCCGAGCAGCCCGGCTCATCGGCGCTGCTGGCGCTCACCGACGCGCTGACGCTGCACTGGGCGACCGGGCAGAGCGTGGTGGAGGACCTGCACCTGCCGGCTGTGCTGGGCTGGCTCGACCCGCCGGCCGGGCTGACCGGCGCCGAGGCGGCGGCCTGCGCCGAGGACCCGGCCCACTGCCCGCCCGCCGGGCCGGCCACCGACCCCGACTTCGACAACCGCCGGCTCGCCCCGGCGATCGAGTCGTACACCCGGGCCGAGGACGACCCGGCGGCCCGCGCGGCCGCGTACGACGAGCTTGCCGGCCTGCTGCGGGACCAGCTCGCGCCCACCTGGGAGCTGATGTGGCGCGGCGTGGGGCTGTTGCGGACGCTGCCGGCCGGCGCGCGGGTGACCGGCCGGTGGGCCGGAGACCGGGACGCGTTCACCGCGCACGCCGAGCACGTCGACGCCGGTGGCGGCCCGCAGCCGCGCCGCGACGGCGCGGTGGCGGCGGCGCTGCGGTTGCAGCGGCTGGAACGGGCGTCGACCGCGTGGGCGGTGCAACGCGCCTACGACGATCCGCTGGTGATGGCCGAGCACCGGCTGTCCGGGGAGGCGTTCGTCGGCGAGGTGACGCTCGCCGACCCGGCGCGGGTGGACGACTCCGGCAAGCGGCCGGTGCTGCGCCCCCGCATTCAGGTGGTCACCACCGAGCCGGTGCCGATGCCGGTGGGCGCGACGCTGTACTCCCCGGCCCGCCCGGGCCAGAAGGCGAAGATCGTGTTCGTGACGCCCGGTGGCGACGGCAAGACCGAGGTGGTGCTGGAACTGTCCGGCGGGATGGGCCGGGGGCTGACCGCGCCGCCCGGCAGCGTCCCGGAGGTGGGCGAGCGGATGTGCCTGACCAGCCTGTCCGACGGCTTCCTGCCGGGCGGCGCGTTCCCGGCGCCGGAGGAGACACCGTGGACGCACGGCGGGCCGCCCGGCACGGCCGCCGCGCCGCAGGACCCGGCCCCGGCGGAGGACTGGTCCTGACCCGCGCTCAGCCCAGGGCGGCGAGAGCGGTCCGCGCCTCGGCCGCCGTCGGCCGGTCCGGGTCCGCCGTCAGCAGCGCCTCCAGGCTCCTGCGGTACGCGACGTCGTGTGCCCGGCCGGCCGAGGTCTCCACGTCCGGGGTGACGCCGCAGCCCTCCCAGTTCGTGCCGCTGGCCGCGTGCACGGGCCGGGCCACCGGCACCGTCAGTTCCAGGTGCGGGTGCAGCCGGTGCCCGATGCGGGGATGCGCGCCGCCCCGGGTCGGCTCGCCGACCACTGTGGCGCGGCCGAACTGCTGAAGGTCGTACGCCAGCTCCTCGCCGCCGGAGAACGTGGCCGGACCGGTGAGCACGTGGACCGGCTTGTCCGGGGCGTACCGGGGGACCGGCAGCCAGGCGGCGCTCCAGAACTGGCGGGTGGCGCCGGAGCGCTCGTGCATGGTGTGCAGGTGCGTCGGCTCGGCGAAGAACCAGCCGCAGAGCAGCGCCACCCCGTCCGGGCTGCCGCCCTCGGTGCCGCGCAGGTCGAGCAGGAGCGCGTCGGTGCCGGCGAGCAGCCGCAGCGCGGCGGTCAGCGCGTCGCCGGCCAGGTCGGGCGGGAACACGTACGGCTGGATCTCCAGCAGCCCCACGTTGCCGGGTAGCCGTTGCACCCGGGTCACGCCGCCCATGCCGAGCGCGGCGAGGCGCGCGAAGTGCTCCCCGGTCGGGTCGTCGGCCTTGTCGGACAGCGGCTGCTCGTGGTGCTTGAGCCGCAGGTGCAGGTCGCCGTTCGCCGACTGGAGGTCGGCGGTGACGAGCGCGCCGAGCGTGGCGGGATCGCCTGCCGTGGCGTACGCCCCGGCGCGCAGTCGCTCGCGCAGGTGGCCGGCGAGCCGGTCGGCGACGTCGGGAAGGACGTACTCGTCGGCGACCAGGCCGGCGGCTCGCTCGACGACGGCGGTGACGTCTTCTGGGTCCATCGGTTCCCCGTTCTCGTGGTGAGTGAGAAGTAGAGCAGCCGGTTGACAAAAGCGTCAAGAGAAATAGACGCTTTGGCGGTGACCGACGATCCGCTGGAGATCCGCGAGCCGGCCCAGTTCAAGGCGCTGGCCCACCCGTTCCGGCACCGGCTGCTCTTCGCGCTCGGAGCCGGACCCGCCACGCTCAGCCAGCTCGCCGCCCGTCTCGGCGCGGCGAAGGGCACGGTCGCCCACCACCTCGCGGTGCTGACCGAGGCGGGCATGGTCCGCCCGGCGCACAGCCGGCAGGTCCGGGGCGGCACCGAGCGCTACCACGAACGCACGTTCCGCCGCCTCGTCGGCACCGACACCGACGCGGGCGCGACGGCGGCACTGCTGGGCGCGTACGCCGAGGAACTCGCCGGTGACCCCGACCCGCTCGTGCACCTGCGGCACCTGCGGCTCACCCCGGCCCAGGCCGAACGCCTGCGGTCCACGCTGGACGGACTTGTGGGCGAAGCCGAGGAAGCGCCGCCGGGACAGGCGCGCTACGGCGTCCTGGTCTCCCTCTACCGGCACCCGCCTGCGGTCCGCTGACCGACACTCGTCGACTCTGGCGGCCGTCCCCGGCGCTGGCTAGGCTTGCGCCGTCCGTCGTCCGGTCCTCGTCGTCGAGGGTGCACGTCTGGAAGAGAGCCGGAGCGCATCGTTGTATCCCAGCACGACGTGAGCCTCGCCGCCGCGGCGCCGGCCCGTCATCCGCTCGTCGGCCGTGTCGGACTCGTCGCGGCCGCTGTCGTCGTCCTCGGCGAGATGGCCTGGCTGGCCGCCCGGCTGCCCGGCGCGGCACTGGTGAGCGACCTCGGCGCGATGGCGGTGTCGAGCTGGGCGGCGGTGCTCTGCGCCAGAGCGGCGCGACGACAGCCGACCGTGTTGCGCCGGTTCTGGGAACTGCTCGCCGCGACCATGGCCCTGGCCGCGCTCGGCCGTGCGGTGTGGACGGTGGAACGGCTCGGTGGGCTCGGCCTGCCCCACACGCCGCTGGTGGCGGGCCTGTTCGCGGCCGGCATCGTCACCGGCACCGCCGCGTTGCTCTGCTCCCGCACCGGCCCGCGCAGCGTGATCGGCCGGGCCCGCACCCTGCTCGACGGCGTGATCGTCGGGCTGGCCCTCATCCCGATCGGCTGGGTGGTGGTGTTCCACCGGATCACTGACGCCGAGCTGGTCGATCCCATGCGGACGTTCGGGCTGCTCTACCCGATGTTCGACCTGATGCAGCTCACCATCCTGGTGGCGGTCGCCGGGCCGGGCCGGCCGATGTGGCGGGCGCTCACCGTGATCGGTGCGGGTCTGGCGATCCGGTCCGGCGCGGACGCGGTCTACGTCTCTCTGGTCGCACGCGGCGACTACACGCCGGGTCACCCGGTCGACGTCTGCTGGCCGCTGAGCTACCTGCTGGTCGGCCTGGCCACCCGCTACCCGCCCCCGAACGACGGGGACGGCGAGGACGACCTGGTCGACTCGCCGCTGCCGCCGTGGTGGCGGGTCGCGCTGCCGTACCTGCCGGTGGGCGGCGCGATCGTCGCGGTCCTGCTGTCGCGGCAGCCCAGCGGGCAGACCCCGCAGGTGGTCTTCGTCGGCATGATGGGCCTGCTCGGCGTGCTGGCGCTGCGCCAGGGGCTGGCCGCGAACGAGAACCTGCGGCTGGTCGGCCGGCTGCGCCGGCTCGCGTACTCCGACCAGCTCACCGGCCTGCCCAACCGGCTGACGTTCGTACGGCGGCTGCGCCGGTCGTTGCGGGCCGGCGGGCCGGTGGCCGTCGTGCTGCTCGACCTGGACGGCTTCAAGCAGGTGAACGACAGGTTCGGGCACGCCGCCGGGGACCGGCTGCTGACCGCCACCGCGGAGCGCATGCGGGACGCGGTCGGCCCGGACGGGATGATCGCCCGGCTCGGCGGCGACGAGTTCGCGGTGCTCGTGGCCGGGGAACGCCAGGTGTCACCGGAAGGGCTCGCGGTCCGGCTGCTGGCCGCCCTGGAACCGAAGCCCGGCGAGGAGGATCTCGGCGTCCACCCGTCGGCGAGCATCGGCATCGCCGAGTACGGGCCGCAGCACACCTCGCACACCGACCTGCTCCGCGACGCCGACATCGCCATGTACGCGGCGAAGGCGGCCGGCAAGGCCGCGTACCGCACGTGCACGCCGGAGCTGCGCGAGTCGGCGGTCAGCCGGGCCGAACTGATCGCCGACCTGCGCCGCGCGGTGGACGAGGGCCAGTTGTTGATGGAGTTCCAGCCCATCGTCGACCTGGACACCGGCACCGTACGCAGCGCCGAGGCGCTGGTGCGCTGGCGGCATCCCCGGCTGGGCGTGCTGACCCCGGCGCGGTTCCTGCCGCTGGCCGAGGAGACCGGGCTGATCGTGGCCATCGACAGGTGGGTGATCCACGAGGCGTGCCGGGCCGCGGCCACCTGGCGGGAGCACGCGCCGGACGTGACGGTCGCGGTGAACATCGCCGCCGCCCACCTGTGCCGGCCGGACCTGATCGCCACTGTCACCGGCGCGGTCGGCGCGGCCGGGCTGCCGCCCCGTGCGCTCACCCTGGAACTGACCGAGTCGGCGCTGATCGAGGGCAGCGAGTCGGTGCTCGACCGGCTGGCCCAGCTGCGTGACCTCGGGATCCGTATCGCCATCGACGACTTCGGCACCGGGTACTCCTCGCTCAGTTACCTGCACCGCATCCCGGCCACCGAGCTGAAGATCGACAGGTCGTTCGTGTCCCGGCTGGACGCCGGTGACGCCCGCGCGTACGCGACAGTCGAGATGGTGAACCGGCTGGCCGGCGCGTTCGACCTGGCCGTGGTCGCCGAGGGCGTGGAGACGGTCGCGCAGCACGCGGCGGTCACCGCGATCGGCTGCCGGCAGGGCCAGGGCTGGCGGTACGGCCGTCCGGCCGCCCTGCGGGACCTGCTTCCCGCATTGTCCGGCGCCGGCGCCGGCGCCGGCGCCGAGCGCTGACCGGCCCGGGTCCAGGGGGGCCGAAGGTCCCGGACGGGACAGGGGATTCGACCCTGCTCACCGACTGCCCGCCGCAGCCATGATGGTTCTCGTCAACAAGACGAACACACCCTCCACACGGGAGCTTGATATGAAGCGACGGACGCTCGATCTGCTGTTCAGCATCGGTGGGCTGGGCCTGGCGGTCCTGCTGCTCGTCGTCGGCGTCGTCCTGACGACGAACGCCAACTTCGCCAACGACTACGTACGCGACCAGCTCGGCGCGCAGCACATCACCTTCACCCCGGCGGACAAGCTCTCCGACGAGGAGAAGAAGTCGGACTGCCTGCGCGAGTACGCCGGCCAGAAGATGACCACCGGCAAGCAGGCCGAGTGCTACGCCAACGACTACATCGGCCTGCACCTGCAGAACATGGCCGGTGGCAAGACCTACGCCGACCTGGGCGAGCCGCAGACCGCGCTGCGCGAGCAGGTGGCCCAGGCCGAGCAGAGCAACGCCGCCAACCTGGCCGACCTGCAGAAGCAGCTCGCCGAGGTGACCGCCCAGCGGGAGACCGTGTTCAAGGGCGAGACGCTGCGCGGCCTGCTGCTCACCTCGTACGGCTTCAGCGAGTTCGGCCGCAAGGCCGAGCAGGGCGCCCTGGCCATGTACCTCGGCGCGGGCCTGCTCCTGCTGCTCTCGGCCGCCGGTCTGGTGCACGCCTTCCGCACCCCGTCGAACGCCACCTTCGCCGCCCCGGAGAAGGAGAAGGTCACCAACTGACCGCACCGACGACGCCCCCGGCCGATCATGGTCGGGGGCTTCGTCGTGTTTCCGGCTTGACCCTCACGCAGCGGGAGGCGGGAGTCTTGGTCGCGGAAGGGAGGGAACCATGGCGTACACGGTGGGTCAGGTGGCGCGGGCGGCCCGGGTGACGGTCCGGACGCTGCACCACTACGACGAGATCGGGCTGCTGCGGCCCGGCGGGCGCACACCGGCGGGCTACCGCCGCTACGACGAGGCCGACCTGGACCGGTTGCAGCTCATCCGGTACTACCGCGAGCTGGGGTTCCCGCTTGAGGAGATCGCCGAGATCCTGGACGACCCGGACTCCGACCCGGTGGCGCACCTGCGCCGGCAGCACGAGCTGCTGTCCGGTCGGATCGGGAAGCTCCAGGAGATGGTCGCGGCGATCGAACACGCGATGGAGGCGAGGACGTTGGGGATCCAGTTGACGCCGGAGGAGCGGTTCGAGGTGTTCGGGGACTTCGACCCGGACGAGCACGCCGAGGAGGCCGAGCAGCGCTGGGGTGACACCGAGGCGTACCGGCAGTCGCAGGAGCGCGCGGGCCACTACTCGAAGGAGGACTGGCTGCGCAACAAGGCGGAGAACGAGGACTGGGGGCGGCGGTTCGTCGCGCTCATGGACTCGGGCGCGCCGGCCGACGGTCCGGAGGCGATGGCGCTGGCCGAGGAGCATCGGCAGCTCATCACCAAGTGGTGGTACGACTGTTCGTACGAGATCCACACCGGCCTGGCGGACATGTACGTGGCCGACCCGCGGTTCACCGCGTACTTCGAGACGCTGCGGCCCGGGATGGCGGCGTACCTGAACGAGGCGATCCACGCCAACGCGATCACCCGCGCCTGACCCGGAACCGGTGGCAGGATGGCCGGCATGCTCATCGTCGCCGGCACCCTCTACGTCGATCCGGCCCGGCGGGACGTCTACCTGGCGTCCTGCGAGGCCGCCGTCCGCGCGGCGCGCGCCGCGCCCGGCTGTGTGGACTTCGCGGTCAGCGCCGACCTGGTCGAACCGGGCCGGATCAACGTCTACGAGCGGTGGGAGTCCGACGAGCAGTTGCTGGCGTTCCGGGGCTCCGGCCCGGAGGCCGAGCAGGTGACGGAGATCCTCGGCGCCGAGGTGCACAAGTTCCGCATCTCCGGCGTCGAGGCTCCCTGACCGCGGCTAGATGAAGACGTCGAGCAGCAGGACGCCGAGGAAACCGACCACCGAGATGATGGTCTCCATCACCGACCAGCTCTTGATGGTCTGCCCGACGGTCAGCCCGAAGTACTCCTTCACCAGCCAGAAGCCGGCGTCGTTGACGTGGGAGAAGAACAGCGACCCGCAACCGATGGCCAGCGCCAGCAGCGCCACCTCGGGGCCCTGGAGCGTGGCGGCCAGCGGCGCGACGATGCCGGCGGCGGTGATGGTGGCGACGGTGGCCGAGCCGGTGGCGACCCGGATGCCGACCGCGACCAGCCAGCCGAGCAGCAGCGGCGAGAGGTTCGCGCCGTCGGCGGCGTTCGCGACCAGGTCGCCCACGCCGGCGTCGACGAGCACCTGCTTGAAGCCGCCACCGGCGGCGACGATCAGCAGGATGCCGGCGATCGGCGGCAGCGAGCCGCCGAGGAAACCGGAGACCTGGGCACGGCTGAAGCCGGACCGGTAACCCAGGAAGATCATGGCGAAGATGACGCCGGCCAGCAGGGCGATGATCGGGGTGCCGACGATGTCCAGCGCCTTGCGGCCGGCGGTGTCCTCGCCGAGCGTCAGCTCGCCGATGGCCCGCAGCAGCATCAGCACCACCGGCAGCAGCACTGTGACCACTGCCGCCCAGAGCGCCGGGGAGCGGCGGGAGCGCCGCCCGGCCGGCTCGTCGATCGCCCCGCCGGGCCGTCCGGTGCCCGGGTTGACCAGGTCGTCCTCGGTGACCAGGTCGCCGTCGGCGTCGAGCCGGCCGTCACCGGGCCGGGTCGGGCTGCGGTCGTCGGCGGCGTCGCGCCGGGTCGGCAGCAGCGCGGCCGGGGCGGTGGCCGGCACGTACCGGGCGATGAAGTTGCCGAAGACCGGACCGGCGATGATCACCGTGGGGATCGCCACCAGCAGGCCCAGCGCGAGCGTCTGACCCAGGTTGGCGCCGAGCGCGTCGATCGCCACCAGCGGCCCGGGGTGCGGCGGCACCAGGCCGTGCAGCACGGACAGGCCGGCGAGCGCGGGAATGCCGATCTTGATCAGCGGGACGTTCACCCGCAGCGAGACGAGCAGCACGATCGGCACCAGCAGCACCACGCCGACCTCGAAGAAGAGCGGCAGGCCGATGAGCGCGGCCACACCCGCCATCGCCCAGGGCAGCGCGGTTCCGGAGACCCGGCCGACCACCCGTTCGACGATGCCGTCCGCTCCGCCGGACTCGGCCAGCAGGCCGCCGATCATCGCGCCGAGCGCGATCAGCAGGCCCACGCCGCCGACTGTGGAGCCCACGCCGCCGCTGAACGAGGTGACGATCTTGTCGACGGGTACGGCGGCGACCACGCCGAGCACCGCCGCGCCGAGGATCAGCGCCAGGAACGGATGCACCTTGCCCCACGCGATGAGCAGCACCACCGCGGCGATGCCGAGCAGGGCCGCGAGGACGAGCTGGGTGTTCCCGGCGTTCGTGAGCGGTTCCGCGGGTGCGGCGAGCAGTGTGACCACGGCTATCACGCCCTTCGGTCGTCAGCGGGGTGGTGCGGTCGGTGGTGGTTCCGGCGGCAGGCTCGGCGCCATCCGCCGCAGGGACGCGAACGTGGGTACGAGCGCGTCGTACAGCTCGGAGAAGAGGGGGAGCAGCGCGGCGTACGTGGCAGCGGAGGCGGGATCAGGGCGGACAGTCTCCTCGATCCGGACCAGGTCGGCGGCGACCTCGATCGAGGAGATCAGGCCGAGCGCCTGCATGCCGAGCAGCGCGGCACCGAAACCGGACCCCTCGTGCCCGGCGGGGAACCGCACCGGCATGCCGAGCGCGTCGGCGAGGATCTGCCGCCACAGCGCGCTCCGGGCGAAGCCACCGCTGGCGCGGATCTCGCGTACCTCGTTACCGGCCGCGCGGACCGAGGCGAGGACCAGGGCGAGCTGCTGGCAGACGCCCTCCAGCGCGGCCCGGACCAGGTGCGGCCGGCCGTGGCCGTGGGTCAGCCCGACGTACGCGCCGCGGGGCAGCGCGCTCCAGTGCGGCGCCCGCTCGCTGAGCAGGTACGGCAGCATGATCAGCCCGCCGGAGCCGACCGGCGCCGTGGCGGCCAGGTCGAGCAGTTCCTCCTCGGCGTGCTCGCCCAGTTCGGGGGCGAGCGCGTCGCCTGCCCACTGGAGCACGATCCCGCCGTTGTTGATCGCGCCGCCGACCACCCAGCGGTCCTCGGTGAGCGCGTAGCAGAACACGCCGCCGAGCGGGTCCACGCCGGGGCGTTCCACCATCACCCGCATCGCGCCGCTGGTGCCGATCGAGCAGGCCACCACGCCGGGCCGTACCGCGCCGAGCCCGAGGTTCGCCAGCGGCCCGTCACCGGCGCCCACCACGAGCGGGGTGTCCGCCGGCAGCCCGGTGGCCCGCGCCGCCTCGGCGGTGAGCCCCGGCAGCACGTGGGTGGTGGGTACGAGCTGGGGAAGCTGCTCCTCGGTGATGCCGGCGACGCGGAGCGCCTCGGCGTCCCAGGCCAGCTTGTGGATGTCCATCAGGCCGGTGGCGGAGGCGACCGAGTGGTCGGTGACGAGCGCGTCGGCGAGCCGACGCAGCACCAGATCCTTGATGCCGACCCAGTGCGCGACCCGCTCGTGCAGTTTCGGTTCCTGCTCGGCGAACCAGACCAGCTTGGGCAGCGGCGCCATCGGGTGCACCGGGGTGCCGGTGCGTCGGTGCAGGGCGAGCCCGGACGGCGCGGCGCGCAGACGCTCGGCCTGCGCGCTGGCCCGGGAGTCGGCCCAGGTGATCGACGGGGTCAATGGGGTGCCGTCGGCGTCCAGCCCGATCAGGCTGTGCATGGCGGTGCTGAACGACAGTCCGGCGATCGGCCGGCCCAGATCGTCGACCACCGCGCGGATCACGCCGAGGACGGCCTGGTAGATCACGTCCGGATCCTGCTCGGCCCAGCCCGGGTTCGGCTCCTCCAACGGGTAGCCGATCGAGTGGCTGGCCAGTTGCCGGCCGGTGGTGTCGAACGCGACGGCCTTGGAACTGGTGGTGCCGATGTCCACTCCCACCACCACGGCCGGGTCGCCCACCGGTGCACCTCCTCGCCGCCCGGGGGCCGCGCTCCGCCCCGCCGTTGCGGCTGACGTTACCGACGTGTCCACGCGAGCGCATGACGAAGCGGGACCGCCGTGAGCCGGTGGCACGGAACGTGAATCGACGCGGGAGTTTCCGCCGATTGTGTAGGTCAATCAGCCGATCGGTCTAATTAGCGACTTTCGCGTGTCTTCGTACCCCTGCCGCGCCGTTGACATGAATGACACCCCGATTGGTGGGCTCGCGCGGCGGAGGAGTCGGCGTGACGAAGACTGATTCGACGGGTTCCACATGGCGGTACCGGTGGGCGCACCGGCAGAACGAACGGCGGCAGCGGACCTTCCGCGCGGCCGACGAGGCGTGGCGACGCCGCGACGACGAGCTGCGCCGCCTGCGTACGCTCGCGGTGTCCTTCCACGGCTCGGCCCAGGCGGGCGTCGGCCTGCCGATGGAGCTGGCCGCCGGCGAGGTGGTCTTCTGGACGCTCCCGGCGGCGCAACTGGTGGAGGTGCGGCACACCGCGGTGCTGCCCGCCCCCGAACTGACAGTCGACCCCGACCCGCCGGTGCTGCGCCCACGCCGCCCCGAGGGCGTCAAGGTGGTCGACGCCGGGCTCGCCGTGCTCACCAACCGTCGCCTGGTGCTGCTCGGCGGACGCGGCCGACGCGACTGGGCGTACGGCCGGATGACCGGCCTGTCCCACGACCCCGGCGCACCGGTCACCCTGATCCAGGTGCTGGACCGGCGGCGTACCTCCGGGTTGCTGCTGCCCACCGGCGCGGCGGCCGACTTCCGGTTCACGCTCACGCTGGCGTTCGCCGACGCGATCGAGCAGCGCGCCGCGGTCGTGGCCGAGCTGGACGAGCTGATCGCGGAGCACACCGCGGCGCGGCCCGAACGTCCGGCCGTGCTCACTCCCGCCCAGGCCCGCGTCACCGCGCTGGTGCCCGGTGGCCGGCGGACAGTGGCGGTCGGCGCGGCGCTCGCGCTGATCGTGCCGGCGATGCTCATCGAGTCCAACCCGCCCACCCGGGCCGGCTCGGAGCGGGCCGCCGCCGCGACCCCGGCCGCCAGCGTCACCCCCGCCCCACCGCAGCACGTCGCGCCCGCCGTGAAGGTCCGGCCCACCACGAGCCCGGAGCCGTCCCGCGCCCGTCCCGCGCCGCCGCGCGGCACGCCGCAGCCGCCGGTCGAGCGCCGCTGCGGTGCCCCGGCGAACCCCTTCGGGTACGACTTCTGCGGCGGCCAGCGCATCCGCAGGCCGGCCGCCGGGGTCTGCGACTGGTTCGAGTGCGTGCCCGGGTTCTGGTCCGACCGCGGCTGGCTGGTGCAGTGCCGCGACGGGTCGGTCAGCCGCACCGGCGGGCAGCGCGACGTGTGCGCCGGTCACAAGGGGTTCCGCCGAACCGTCTCGCGGTGACGGGGGTCAGGCCACCGGGCGGGGCGTGACGCGCAGCGGTAGCAGCCCGGCCAGCACCAGCGCGGCGCCCACCGGCAGCAGGTTCAGGTTCACCGCGATCGCCAGGAACCCGGCCAGCACCAGCACCGGCGCCCACACCGGCAGCAGCCGTGCCGCCGCCGCCCGGTACAGCAGCACCAGCAGGCCCACCTCGAACAGCAGCGGTCCGCCGAACAACACCGGGCCGGGGGTGCGCACCGCTTCGGCGAAGGTCGGGAACAGGTCGCCGAGGATCACCCAGACGAAGGCGGCGGCGCCGACCAGGCCGGCCAGCGCGGCCACGTCGTCGAGGGTCCGCAACCGCGACGACCGGGTACGCAGCAGGCCGTGCAACCCGACGATCAGCGCGGCGAAGCCGAGGACGCCGAGCAGGAACAGGGTGTGGCCGGTGTTCCACGCCCAGGCGCCCTTGTCACTGTGCCCGTCGAGGCGGTCGATCAGGCGCAGCAGGCCGTAGCCGAGCAGCAGCACCGCCGACGCCACGGCGACCGGGCGCAACCACTGGTACGCGGGACGTGTGCGGGAATCGAGAAGGCTCATCGCCTCAGCGTTCCGGGCGCCCGTGCCCGGGACATCGGGGAGCGGTCCCGAACCCGACCCGGATCAATCCGCTCGCCTCCCGTAGGGGTGCCCGGATACCGTCCGGCCGTGTCCCGCACCGTCACGCTGATCCTGCTCGACGCCGCCGGCCGTCCGCTCGGCGCGCTGCCGCCGTTCGGCGTACCGGAGCCGTGGTGGCAGGAGGTCGGCTCGATCGTCGCCGCCGTCCGGCAGCGCCACGGTCTGGAGGTCGCCGTGCTGCGGCTGCTCGACGCCGACCGCCCTGCGCCGCCGGGCGGTCACGTCCGCTACGTGGCCCAGGTCGTCGACGCGCCCGCCGTCGCGCCCGCCGTATCCCTGGAACCGGTGGCAGTGGACCTCGCGCCGCATCCGCTGCGCCAGCCGTGGGCGGAGGCGGGCGGTCCGGCCGACAGCGTCGCGTGGGCGACCGGCGAGCTGCGCCGCCTCGGCCGCCGGGTGACGGCCGTGGCGCAGCAGCGCACCTGGAACCTCTCCGCCATCTGGCGCCTGGACACCGACCAAGGCCCGGCGTGGCTGAAGCAGCTCCCCCCTTTCTCCCGCCACGAGCCCACGATCCTGGCCTTCCCCGTTGATCAAGGAGTGTGTGTCGGTGTCGATCTCCCTGGTGACCCGAACTCCTTGATCAACGGGCCGGTGGTGCTCGCCACCGACGGGAAGGGGCGGATGCTGCTGGCAGACGTGCCCGGGGAGGACCGGTACGGGGCCGGGGAGGGGGAGCGGGCTGCCGTCGCGGCGGAGCATCATGCGGTGCAACTGCGGGCCTGTGAGGTCGTCGGCGAGCTGGTCGCTGCCGGGGTGCCCGACCTGCGCGGGGCGAGGCTGGCGGGCTGGATCCGGGAACGGCTGGCCGGGCACGACGTGTCAGCCGCGGCTGGTCTGCTCGACGGGCTCGACCATCGGTTGCGGCAGGTCGGCGACTGCGGCCTGCCCGACACGCTCGTGCACGGCGACCTGCACCCCGGCAACGTGCGCGGCGACGACGGGCAGCGGACGGTGATCGACTGGGCGGACTCGTTCGCCGGCCACCCCGCCTTCGACATCCTGCGCCTCACCGAGGACGTCGACGCGGACGCCGCCGCCCGGCTGATCGACGCGTGGGCGCGGCGGTGGCGTACCGACGTGCCCGGCAGCGACCCGCACCGGGCCGTCGACCTGCTCCGGCCGGTCGCGCCGCTGCGGCAGGCCGCCGTGTACGCGATGTTCCTCGACGCGATCGAGCCGAGCGAACACCCGTACCACGTACACGACGTGCCGGCCGCGTTGGCGCGAGCGGCGGTGGTGGCGCGACCCTAGATGCGGCGAACCGGGATCCACAGCTCGGCGTCGGCGGTGCCGCCGCCCTCGGCGACCCGCACGCGCGAGATCTCCGGCCCCGGACGGGTCTCGTACGGGTTGGACGGGAACCACTGCGTGAACACCGCCCGCCACAGGTGTTGCACCGCCACCGGGAACGCGCCGGAGCTGGAGAACACCGCCCAGTCGCCGGCCTCGACCGGCAGGCTGCGCAGGTCGTCCGGCACGTCCGCACCGGTCACCGCCGCGTACCAGTAGTCCAGCTCGGCGCCCTCGTCGCGGGAACCGGTCAGCTCGGCGCTGACGTTGACGATCCCGCGCGGCTCCTGGTCGGACAGCGCCTCGATGCGGCGTACGGTGGCCGGGTCGATGCCCCTGACGAACGCCACGATGTGCGGGTTCATCCCCTCGTGCACGAGCGGCACCCGGGCCGTCAACCCGGCGAGCCGGAAGGCGTCCTTGGTCACGATCCGGTAGTCCATGCTGGTGTTCCCTTCGACGACGAGCCGGAAGGACATCCGGGGCTGGGACCGCAGCACCGCGCCGGCCTGCCGGGCCTGTGTCGGCCCGACGCCGTGCACGGCGCGGAACGCGCGGGCGAACGCCTCGTTCGAGCCGTACCCCCAGCGGACCGCCACGTCGAGCAGCGACTCCCGCCCCGCGAGCACGTCGGCGCCCGCCAGCGTCATCCGGCGACGGCGCACGTACTCCGACAGCGGCAGCCCGGCCAGCGCCGAGAACAGCCGGCCGAAGTGGTGCTCCGACACGCCCGCGATCCGGGCCAGCGCGGCCACGTCGAGCGGCCTGTCGAGCCGCTGTTCGAGGTGGTCCAGCGCCTGGTTGAGCCGATCCAGCACCCGATGTTCCTTCCTGGTGACGCCCTCGACGCTAGGTTCCCGGACGCCCGCCGGCCCGATCGCAGCGGACCCGGTCCGGTCGCCTCATCGACACTGGCGAGCGTGTCGCATCATGACGTGGTGATCTTTCGGAAGCGGCACCACAACAAGAAGAAGAGCCGGGACTGGTGCAACTGCGACGTGCCCACCTGTGACGGGCCGGGCTGCTGCGACCTGGGCCTCTTCTCGATGCTGCTCACCCTCGGCTCGGTGACCGCCGGTGTCGTGCGCCGACCCGCCGTGGACCGCGCCGGCCGGGCCGCCATCCTCGGTTACCGGCGCTGGCTGTCGCACCGCTGGCCGGCGACCTGCCGCTACACGCCCACGTGCAGCGCGTACGGGCTGGCCGCAGTGGAGCGGTACGGGCTGGCGGTTGGTGGCCGGATGGCCGCCGACCGGGTCCGCCGATGCCGTCCCGACGTGCCGCACGGCACCCACGACCCGGTGCGTTGACGCCGACTCGCCCTGCCGGTCCGCCTCGCCGGCGGGCAGTCACCCGACCGACGTGGGGCCGCCGAAGACGACCGGGACGCCGGGGGAGTAGAGCACGCTCACCGGCGGCCCGTCCGGCGCCGGCAGGCCACCGGCGGTGACCAGTTCGTCGTCCAGGTGCAGCAGCTCGGCGCGGTGCAGCGGCCACTGTGGATGCCAGTTCGGCACGTGAAGAGTGCGGCCGTACGCGCGGGTGTGCAGGCCCCAGCGGGCGGTGAGGAAGTGTTCCAGCGGCGTCGGCTCGGGGATCGGCGCGCCGACGCGGACCGTCATCCGGTTGGTCGCGCCCGCCGGACCGGGCCAGCGGCGGCGGCACCGGTAGGTGAGCGTGTCACCGGATCGGTCCAGCCGCATCGCCGACCACTTGTACGGCAGGCGCAGGCTCAGTTGCGCCACCAGCACGGGCACCAGCCGGGATGCGTCGAGCGAGCGGAACACGACAGCACGGCGCCCCGAGCCGTCGACCGAGTAGAGCCGGACGTTCGTCTCCCAGAACGTGCCGAAGTAGGGCACGCCCGGACCACGCCCGAGCCCCAGCCCGACCATCTGGAACCCGATCAGCCCGACGTAGGTGAGCCCGTCGAACGTGTCCGGCCGGGTGCCGGCGGGCAGCAGCGGCGCCACCCGCTCCGGCGGGACCGCCCAGTGCAGAAAGGCGAGGTCGTGCCAGCGCTGGGCCAGCCAGGCCCGGCGGATGGCGCGTACCGGGGCGTGCTCGACCGGCTCGATCTCCACCGGCCCATCCTGCCTCCCGGACGCAACCGACTCACTCCGGGCGGTGGCAGACCGCCTCGACGTTGTTGCCGTCCGGGTCGCGGATGAACGCGCCGTAGTAGCCGGCGTGGTATTCCGGCCACTCCTTCGGCGCGTGCAGCACCTCAGCGCCGGCCGCGACAGCCGCGTCGTGGAACGCCCGGACCGTGGTGCGGTCGGCGGCGGTGAACGCGATGTGCACCGGCACCGGCGTCGCACCGGCCGGGGCGGGCTCCACCCAGAAGTCGGGCGCGTCGACGCCGTAGCCGATCGGGCCGGGCTCCATCAGCCGCCGCCCGCCCAGCGGGGCGAGGACGGCGTCGTAGAAGGCGCCGCTCGCCGCCAGGTCACGCACCGCTACGGAGAAGTGGTCGAGCACGTCGCCTCCTGTGATCGTCGTTGACCGCGCCAGGCTACGAGCCCTCTACGACACTTCCGATGCCCGGTTCGCGTCGCGCCCGCCCGGGCTCGGTGGTCCAGCCTCGTTGAAGACGTATGCCGTTGAGAGCGGTATGCCTGAGAGTCATACTTATGACTCTCAGGCATATCGCTTTTTCCTCTATGTATTTCCTGCGGCGGTAAGGACCGCCGGGCGGGACGCGCGCCGTCGCCGGGCGGCGTCCGCGACGATCAGCAGGCCGGGCACCGCGCCGAGCAGCCAGATCACGCCCACCGGCCAGTGGATCACCTCGCCCACCGCGCCCCGGATCTCCGGCACGTCACCCACCACGTAGGACGCCTCCGGGTCGGTCGCGCGGCAGTCGAGCGTCCACGAACCCGGCGTCGGCACCCGCACGGTCGCCACCCAGGAGTAGGCGGCGGCGTCGCTGCCGTAGTTGCCCGGCGGGACGGAGACCGGCTCGGCCGCCCGGACCGTCGAGCCGTCGCCGGTGAGGCGGCAGTCGGGGTCCGCCGGGGAGAAACCCAGCGCGAAGATCCCGTACGCCCCGGCGGCCGGTGCCGTGAACCGGCTCGCCGACGTCACGTAAGGGCCCACGCCGCCGTACTCGTGCGGGGGGTGCCCGATCGTGCTGTCCTCGGCACCGAGCCGTACCGCGGACTGCGCCAGCAGCGCGCCGAACACGACGGCGAGCCCGCCGACCAGATAGCCGCGCCGCGACGCCGGGCGGTCCCGGCGGGGCAGGCGCCCGCCCACGGCGTACCCGATCAGCGCTCCGGCCACCGCGAGCGCCGCACCGCCGAGCAGAGCCCGCCCCCAGCGGGCCTCGCCGGTCAGCGGCACGACCCACCGGAAGAACGCCAGCGACGCCGCGAGAAGCACGGTCGTGACCAGCGTGGACACGCCCACGGCCGCCGTGGGGCGCCGAGGTTGCCGGGCCGCCAGCACGGCGGCGAGCACCGGCGACGCGAGCACGGGCCACCACAGCGCGGTGGAGACCGGCTGCTCCTCCTCCCACCTGTGCGTCCACTCGTAGACGACGAGCGGGGCCGGCACTGTCGCCGCCAACCAGGCCGTCAGCACTCCGGGATCGGGCAGCCTCGCGCTCATCCGTCGATCCTCGGCCACCCGGATCGTCGACGAAAGCCCGCGAGCCGTCCGAAAGGGATTGGTCACGCAGCGTAGGATCGCGTGCGACACAGTCGAACACACGGGGGAAACGATGTTCGAGCGCCTGGGCAGATTCGTCGTGGGCAAGGCCTGGTGGGTGATCGGCGGCTGGGTCGTCGCCGCAATCGCGATCATCGCCGCCAGTCCTTCACTGAGCGACATCACCTCCGCGGACCAGGAGAGCTTCCTGCCGCGCTCCTACGAGTCGGTGCAGGCCACCGAGCTGGCCGCGAAGTCGTTCCCGCAGGCGGCCACCGCAACCGCCACGGTCGTGGTCAAGCGCAGCGACGGCAAGCCGCTGACCCCGGCCGACGAGGCGCGCGTGGGGCAGCTCGCCGCCGCGCTCAAGGCCCGGAACATCCCGCAGACCTCCGGCTACCTCACCGGCCCGCAGGTCGTCGCGCCGGACAAGTCGGTGCAGGTGGTCACCGTCGGTCTCGACGCCGACAGCCCCGACGACCCGGGCCTGCTCGACGCCGTACGCGATCTGCGTGCCGCCCTCGGGCCGGACCTGGCCGGCAGCGGCCTGACCGCCGGGGTGGCGGGCGACGTGGCGAGCTTCGTCGACAACGAGGACACGTTCAACGACGCGTTCGCTGTCGTCGGTGTCGCCACCATCGTCCTCATCATCGGGCTGATCCTGATCATCTTCCGCAGCCCGATCGCCGCGTTGCTGCCGGTGGTGGTCATCAGCGTGGTCATGTCCGTCACCACCGGGCTGGTCGCCGCCGCCGGCAAGGCGTTCGACCTCAACGTCAGCCAGGATCTGCAGACCATCCTGCTGATCGTGCTGTTCGGCATCGGCACCGACTACATCCTGTTCCTGCTGTTCCGCTACCGGGAGCGGCTGCGCGCCGGCGACGACAAGCGCACCGCGATGATCGTCTCGGTGCAGCGGGTCGGCGAGGTCATCACGTCCGCGGCCGGTGCGGTCATCGTGGCGTTCCTGGTGCTGCTGCTCGCCTCGCTCGGCTTCTTCGGCTCGCTCGGCCCGGCGCTCGCCATCGCCGTCGGCGTCATGCTTGTCACCTCGCTGACGCTGATCCCGGCGATCGTGTCGCTGCTCGGCCGGTGGGTGTTCTGGCCGTCGAAGGCGTGGCAGCGTCAGCCCAAGGCCACCCTGTCCCGGCGGCTCGGCGCCGTCGTGGGCCGCCGTCCGGCCGTCGTGGCCGCCGCCTCGGGCGCGCTGCTCGTGGCGCTCGCCGCCGGGGTGCTCGGCTACAAGGCCGACTACGACTTCAGCGCCGGCTTCCCGCAGGACACCGAGTCGGCGCGGGCCGCCCAGGACCTCCAGCGCGGGTTCGCCGCCGGGGCGCTCGCGCCCACCGAGGTCTACCTGACCACCGGCAACGGCACCCCGCTCACCGAGCAGCAGGTGAACGACTTCGCCGCCGCGGCGGCACGCGCTCCGGGCGTCGGGCAGGCGCAGCCGCCGGAGCGCAGCACCACCGACCCGAGCGTCGTCCGGATCAACCTGCTGCTGGACGAGAACCCGATGTCCAACGAGGCGATCACGCTCGTGCGCGACGACCTGCGGGACGCGGTGCACGAGGCGGCTCCGCCCGGCACCAAGGCGCTCGTGGGTGGCGCCACGGCGATCTTCGCGGACATCAACTCGGCGAACAACAGGGACCTGTCGGTGATCCTGCCGGTCGCCGCCCTCCTGATCGCGATCATCCTGGCGCTGCTGCTGCGCAGCCTCGTCGCGCCGGTGTACCTGGTGATCGCGGTGCTGCTCAACTTCGCCGCCACGCTCGGCGCCACCGTCTACGTGTTCCAGGGGCTCCAGGGCAACCCCGGCGTGACGTTCCAGCTGCCGATCATCCTCTATTTGTTCGTGGTGGCGATCGGCACCGACTACAACATCCTGATGATCGCCCGACTACGGGAGGAGGCGCGCGAGGGCCACGAACCGCACCAGGCCGCCGCGATCGGGGTGGAACACGCCGGTCCCACAGTCGCCGCGGCCGGGCTGATCCTGGCCGGCACGTTCGGGGTGCTGATGCTCGCGCCGATCTCGTTCCTCCAGCAGATGGGCTTCGCGGTGGCGATCGGGATCGTGCTGTCCGCGTTCGTCATGTCGATGTTCTTCGTACCGGCGCTGACCGGGCTGATCGGCCACAAGGCATGGTGGCCGGGGCACGGCGACGAACGACGTAACGGCGGCGGCCGGCACGCGGCACCCGAGCCGGCGGACGCGGCGTCGGCCTGACTGTGACCCGCCCCGGCGCGGCTCAGCCCTCGCCGGGGCGGACCAGCCCGCTCTCGTACGCGATCACGACGAGCTGCGCCCGGTCGCGAGCGTTCAGCTTCTGGAGCAGCCGGCTCACGTAGGTGCGGGCGGTGTCCGGGCTCAGGAACAACGCCTGCCCGATCTCCGTGTTCGATCGTCCGGCGCCCACCTGGGCGAGCACGTCCCGTTCCCGTGCGGTCAGTCCGGCCAGCCGCGCCGGATCGGCCACCGGTGAGCGGGCTGCCGCGGCCAGCACCCGGCGGGTGACGGCGGGGGAGAGCAGCGCGTCGCCACCGGCCACCGTCCGGACCGCGTCCCGCAGCGCGTCGGGCGGGGTGTCCTTGAGCAGGAAACCGGCGGCCCCGGCGCGGATCGCCTCGAACAGGTACTCGTCGTCGTCGAACGTGGTCAGCATGACGACCTGCACGCCGTCCAGCGTCGGGTCGGTCAGGATCCGCCGGGTCGCCTCCAGCCCGTCCCCGCCGGGCATCCGCACGTCCATCAGCACGATGTCGGGCCGCTGCTCCCGTACCACGGAGAGGCCGCTGCCGCCGTCGCCCGCCTCGCCCACCACCTCGATGTCCGGCGCCCGGTCGAGCAGCGCGCGCAGGCCGGTGCGGACCAGGTGCTGGTCGTCGACGAGGACGACGCGGATCGGGCTCACGCGGCGACTCCCGTCAGCGGCAGGTGAACCGACACCCGGAAGCCGCCGCTCGTGCCGGTGCTGCCGGTTGCTCTGCCGCCGGTTGCCTTGGTGCCGCCGGTTTCGACGGTGCCGCCGAGCAGGGCGACCCGCTCGGCCATGCCGCGCAGGCCCTGGCCCGTCCCGTCCCTGCGCCCTGCGGGCGGGCCGCCGCGACCGTCGTCCACCACCTCTAGCGCGAGCCGGCCGGGCGTGGCGCGGACCGTCACGGTGACCCGGGTGGCCTCGGCGTGGCGCAGGACGTTCGTCAGCGCCTCCTGCACGACCCGGTAGGCGGTGCTGCCCACCACCACGGGCAGCGTGTCCACCGGACCCTCGACCCGCAGGTCGACAGCCAGCCCGCTCCGGCGTACGCCGTCCACGAGCGCCGGGAGCTGATCGAAGCCCGGGGCCGGTTCCCGTGGCCCGGGTTCGCGGCGCAGCGTGCCGAGCGTCGCCCGCAACTCCGTCATCGCGCTGCCGCTCACCGACCGGATCGCGGCCAGTGCGCCCTCCGCCTGCACCGGATCGCTGTCCGCGAGCGCCTCCCGGGCGACTGCCGACTGCAACGTGATCACCGACATGGTGTGCCCGAGCGTGTCGTGCACCTCCCGGGCGATGCGCAGCCGTTCCGCCTCGACCTGACGGGCCGCCTCCCGGTGCCGCTCCTCGTCGGCCGCGACCGCCTGCCGGACCAGCGCCGCCCGCAGCGACCTGCGGTTGCGTACCGCGTCACCGAGGGCGATGACGGCGAGCAGCAACGCCGCCTCGGAGCCGAGTTCCGCACCGACGACCACCGCGATGTCGTCGCCCTCGGCCAGCCGTGCGGCCACCGACACGGCCAGCAGGCTCCCGGCGACCACGGCGGCCGGGACGACACGTCCGCGCTCGGACACCCGGTAGAGGACGGCGGCGGCCGGGGCGGCCACCCCGACGGGCGGCAGGTCCAGCGCGTAGTACCCGAGGATCACGACCGCCGTTCCGACCAGCGCCGGCAGCGGCCACCGCCTGGCACACAGCACCAGACCGCCGAGCACCGCGCCGACCACGACCGCGAGAGCCGCGCCGCCGGGCGCGGGCCGGTCGGCCGCCACGGCCACCGCGACCAGGCCGAGCGTGGCCGCCGCGAGCAGCGCGTCGGCGCGGGTGGGCGAGGTGTCGGGCACGCCTTCGAGCCTAGGTGCGCGCGGGCCCTCACCGCTGTCGTCCGCAGGCGTCAGGGACGACCCCGAGGCGTACGCCGAGAAGCGACATCCGGTCGCGCGGCCACGCGGACGACGGCCGAGGGCGGCCGGCCTAGCGTCGATGGCATCCCCGAAACGTGAGGAGAACCCTCGTGGTACGCACAAGACTGACCTGGCTCGCCCTTATTGTCATGGTATGGGCGTCGATGATGTCGTTCGGCGGGGTTGCCGCTGAGACCGTCATGCTCTACCCGAACATCTTCAACGACGCGCCCGCCTCGCTCGACCGGGCCCGTGAGTTCCTCGTCCACGGCGGCCCGCACGACTACTTCCCGCCGCTCGGCGCGTCGGTGATCCTGAGCAGCGTCGCCGCCACGCTGCTGACCTGGCGCGACCGGCGGCTGCGCTGGTGGGTCGCCGGCGCCACGGCCGTGTTCGTCGTCTGCGAGTTCCTGTTCTCCGCTGTCTTCTTCTGGCCGCGCAACGAGATCATGTTCGTCGACCCGCCCGGTACGCACTCCGCCGAGTACCTGCGCCAGGTCGCCGCGGAGTTCGTCGCCGGTCACTGGGTGCGCTTCGCCGGAGGTGCGGTGACGGCCGTGCTGGCGTTCGTCGCGCTGCTGAAGTTCGTGCGCTCGACCGCGCCGGCCGTCGCGTCGGCCCCGGTGTCGGCTCCGGCACCGGCTTCGGCCACTGCTTCGACCGCCTCGGAGGTGACGGGATGAGCGCGGGTCGCCGTACCCTCGGGTTCCCCTGGCCGGCGTTGGTCGCGCTGGCCGCGCTGGCCGCCCCGCGCGTGGTCCTGCACGACCTGGGTGTGGTGCCGGATGGCACTGTCGTGGCCGCGCTGCTGGCGACTGGGCCGCCGCTGTGCTGGGTGGCCGCCGTGCTGTGGCGACGCCCGGCGCGGCCGTTCCTGACGATGGTGGTGATCGGGGCGCTGTACGGGGTGTTCCTGGCGGTCGGTCACCAGGTGTTGTGGGACTCGTCGCTGGGGATGGACGCGCCAGGGCTGGCCGGGCTGGAGCCGGGGGCGCGGGAGGCGTTGTTGCGGGGTGCGACGGTGATGTCGAGCCTGGTCACCGGCACGATGGTCGGAGTGATCGCGGGTGCGGTCGCGGTGCTGTTGTCCCGAGTGCTGCCAGCGCCGGCCCGACGTCGCGAGCAGGCCGACGCTTCTCGCCCGCTCGCCTGACCGGCCGAGCGGGCGAGATCCCAGGTCAGGCAGCGATCGCCCGGGCGGCGGCGTACATGTCGGCGGGCAGCGGATGCCGCAGTTCCCAGAGGATCCGCATGGGCCGGTCGCCGCTGTGCTCCCGGTACGTCATCGGACCCGCGTACAGGTAAGGCGGTGCGCCCAGGTCGCGATCGGCGATCTTGGTCTCGCGGACGAACAGGTGCACCGTCGAGCCCTGTGCGACGTGGTTGACGTACCGCTGGCCGGTGGCCGAGCCCGATGACGTGGTGCTCTGCGACTCCCACTGGAACAACCGATCGGTGATAGCGCGGTCGGCGTACATGGTGGTGGGCGAGTAGTGCTCCTCGGACTTCACGAGCGTGACGAAGAACAGATCCGCGCGCTCGTCGGGCAGCCACTTCACGCCCTCGCGCAGCGAGCCGGGGTTGGTCATGCCGAATGCTGCGCACGCCTCGTTGCGGCTGTAGCGGGCGTGTACCCGCAGCGGCACCCGGCCCGGGGCAGGTGGCTCGGTGACCCGATGGATGCGGTCACGGAGCACGTCGACTACCTGCGGCAGCTCGGCACAGCGCGCCGGTTCCGCCCACAGCCTCCTGAGCCGGGCGTCGCGTTCGGCCAGCGGCACCGACGACCCCCACAGGCTGAAGTGCAGCATGTCGAGCAGCCGCCCGGCGGTGGGGCGCTGTCCGGCGGCGACCTGAGCGATCAGATCCAACCTGTCGACATCATCGGTGTGGAGCATCCGGCCGATGGCCCGGCTCAGGTCACGGTCGTCCGGGCCGCCGTCGTCCGGGTCGAGACCGGCGAGGCGCCGCAGCCCGGCCCAGCCGCCGATGCTCGCCGATCGGTAGACGTCCTCGATTTCCAGGCCGGTCTCGCGCAGGAAGTCGGACAGACTGACGTCACCGAGCTGCCGCAGCTCGGCCACAAGCGCGTTCTTCGACGTCGGGAGCGCCGACTTGAGGTTGGCGAGGACGATCTCCTTCGCCACCCGGTCCAGCTCGATGTGGCAGCCGCTGGGTAGCGAGGGGAAGTCCTCCCGGACGGCCGCTTCGACCGCCCGCCGGCTGACCCCGGCGAGCGCCCGCCAGCGCATGTCGAACCGGAAGTTCGCGTGCTGACCGCCGATGAAGTCGAGCACCGTCAGGCACGGCTTGTCGTCGTCCAGCCGCAGACCGCGGCCGAGCTGTTGTAGGAAGATCGTCGCGCTCTCGGTAGGGCGCAGCATGAGGATGGTGTCGACCATCGGCAGGTCGACGCCCTCGTTGAACAGGTCGACAGTGAAGAGCACCTTCAGCTCGCGCTTGCGGAAGCGGTCGATCAGCACGTGCTGCTCTGGCCGGTTGACCTGCGATGTCACGGCCGCCGCCGGTACACCGTGCCGGGTGAACCAGTCGGCCATGAACTCCGCGTGCCCGATGCTGACGCAGAAGCCGAGCGCGCGCATCCGCCCGACGTCAGCGACCCGCCGGACCGCGTGCAGGATGAGCCGCGCCCGTGCGTGATTGCCGGTGTAGACGCCGTCGAGCTCGCCCTTGTCGTACCCCTGTCCGCGCTTCCACCGCACCCGCGTCAGGTCCACGTCGTCGTGCAGGCCGAAATACTGAAACGGCGCCAGCAACTGCCGTTCGAGGGCCTCCCACAGGTGCAACTCCACCGACGCGCGGCCGTCGAACCACCGGCGCACGTCACGGCCGTCGCTCCGCTCGGGCGTCGCGGTCAGACCCAGGAGTACGCGCGGCCGAAGCCGTTCCAGCAGCGCCGTGTAGGTGGCCGCCTCGGCGTGGTGGAACTCGTCGACGATCACCATGTCGAACGCCTCGGGGTCGATCTCCCGCTGGCGCAACGACTGGATCGACGCGAAGACGTGCTTCCACCCCTGCGGCCGATCGCCGCCCACAAGCGTCTCGCCAAACGTGCCGTCGCCCATGACCTGGCGGAACACCGACCGGCTCTGCCGCAGGATCTGCTCCTGATGTGCGACGAAGAGCAGCGAGTCGACGCGGCCGGCTCGCCGGAGCCGGCGATAGTCGAGCGCCGCCACCACCGTCTTGCCGGTGCCGGTCGCCATCACCACCAGGTTGCGCCAGCGGCCGTGCACCAGGCGTTCGGCGTCGAGGTCATCAAGAACTTCCTGCTGGTACGGGAACGGCCGCACGTCCAGGTTCGCGATCTCAGTCGGTGCGTCGTCGGCGCGTTCCCCGCGCAACGCGACACGTAGGCGCTCGCCATCGGCTGCCGGGTCGTAGGTCTCGAACGCCGAGTCGTTCCAGTAGTCGGCGAACGTCGCCTCGAACGTGTCGATGACGTGCGGCTGCTCCAGGTTCGAGATGCGCACGTTCCACTCCACGCCGTCGACGAGCGCGGCCTTGGAGAGGTTCGACGAACCGACGTACGCGGTGGTGGTGCCGTTGTTCCGCCGGAACAGCCATGCCTTGGCGTGCAGGCGGGTGGTCCGCGTCTCGTAGGACACCTTGATCTCGGCACCCAGCTCGGCGAGCCGATCGAGCGCCCGCTGATCGGTGGCGCCCATGTACGTCGTCGTGATGACCCGTACCCGACCGCCTCTGCCGACCAGCTCGGTGATCGCGGGCTCGATGATGCGCAGCCCGTGCCACTTGATGAAGGCGCAGAGCAGGTCCACCTCGTCCGCCGACGCCATCTCGTGGCTGACCTCGTGGCCGATGCGCGGCTGGTGCCGGCCGTTGACCAGGAGCGCGCCGGTGGAAAGCGGCGTCGAGGGGCGGATCGGGAAGACCGGTGCGGCCGGTGGGGTGGGCGGTGAGGCGATGGCGTGCAACAGACGTTGGGCGTCCGCTACCTGGTCATCGGCGGTGACGGCGCGGGGCTCCGCCTGAGCGATGTGCGCGGCGATGCGGTTCGCCAGGTCGACCTGCCGGGCCAACTTGTTCTCCCCGCCACCGACGCCGAGGAGCGCCCGCCGCGCGAGGCCCGCGATGTGCCGGGCCAGGACGTCATGCGCGTCGGCGGCATCCAGCTTCGCATCCCGGACGAGGGCGCTATCGACATGCCTGAGCTGCGTCGCCAGCTTCTCCGTGATCAGGTGTTCGTAGATGCCCTTCTCAAGATCCCCCACGATGGCAAGCTAGCCGCGATGAACGCCGGGCGGAAGCCGGTGCGATAGGCGTTAGGAGCCTTGTCCTGTGGCCTGTGGCCTGTGGCCTGTCAGATCATTGACACCTAGAGGTGAAGGTCGACGCGTTGTCCATCACCGGCTCGACGCAATGGCTTTGATGCGGACCTCGAACAGCGGTGCTCCCTCCCGTGTGGGCCGGAGCCATCCGGCCGGTTGCCAACCCCAGGAGTCATACGCCTGCTGGGCGGCAACGTTGTCGGGTCGTACGAGCAGCGTGGCCCTTTCCTCCCGCCGCGTGCTCAGGAGCCGATCGTGGAGCGCCCGCGCGATACCCCGGCGTTGCCACGATCGCCGCACCAGCAGTTCGCAGACCGCGTATGTCCGTTGCCCGTCTTCGTCCGTGAAGCCGTCCGGTACCGGCTCGTGGATGCCGTCCCACCAATGCGAATCGGATCCGAGCGGGAAGCCGTACACGTAGCCGACCAGATCGTCATCGACCCTGGCCGCCACCAGCTCCCAGCCTTCCCGGGGCATGTGCGCGGCGAGCTGCTGTTCGTACCGCGCGGCCGTGTAGCGCGGGCCGTCGTCGGCGTGTGCGTCGAGGTATACGTCCACAAGCTGCTCCACCAGACCGTCGGCCTCTACAGGCGTGTGGTGGCGAAGTCGAAGATTCTCCCGCACGAAGCGAGGATTCCATTAAGAACCCCTCAGGCGGCACCCACTTCCGCTGCTGCACTTCGATACAGGTCGAGTATTGCCGGCATGAGCAGCGGAGACGCGGCCAACGTTTCCTGAGATGTGCTGTCGTGGGCGTTGCCGTGCCGATCTACCACTGATGCCCCAGCTTCCCGCACGATGACAACGCCGGATGCCATGTCCCACAGGTGGTTCGAGAGGGTGATCGCGGCGTCCAGCCGCCCCTCAGCGAGCCATGCGAGGTCGAGTGCGGCGCTGCCCATCATGCGTACGCGTTGGGACCGTGCAGCGAGCTGGGCGGCCACGGCCAGTCTCATCGCGTTCTTGGCATCGGCGTCGGGCCCGACTGCGTAATCACCGACGGCGACGATCGCGTCTTTCAAGACGCTGACCCCGCTAACCGTTATCCGCTGCCCGTTAGCGTGTGCGCCGCAGCCTTCCACAGCGGTATAGAGCGAGCTCAGGAACGGCAGCTCGATCACGCCCAGCACTGGATTGTTCTGATGCACGAGTGCCAGCGAGACGGCGCACATCGGCAACCGGCGGAGGAAGTTCGCGGTGCCGTCGATAGGGTCGAGTACCCAACGGAGGTCGGCTCGGCCGGAGTCCCCTTCCTCCTCACCGAGGAAGCCGATATCGGGCGTCTCCGCTGCCAGGAAGGCGCGGACATCCCGCTCGATCGCGAAGTCGAGTTCGGAGGCGACGTCGCGGTCGCCCTTGAGGGTGAGTACGCCGGGAGATCCCTGCCGCATGGCCCGAGCAGCTCGCCTAACGGCCTCGGTCGCGACGGGGAGGAGGTCCTGGTAGGTGCTCACAGCGCCTTGCCACGCTGCCAATGCGACTCGAAGAACTGTTCGAACACCTGGTAGAGCCCGGATCGGTGCGCGTCGCGCCGAATGACGAAGGCGGGTGAGTCCACCCCTCGACTGTCGGTCAGGTAGGGCTGCGCCACGCACTGATCATCCACGAGCACGATGTTGAAGCGAAGAGTCTCGTCATAGGTGGCCAACTCCAGGCGAGTCCGGAGTTCGACAGGTAAACGCTCGCGGACTCGCAGCAATGTCTCCAGGTTGAGTTTGGTGAGCGCCGCGAGCTGCCCGGAGAGGAATCCCTCCTCCGCCTCACGCGTCTGGATCGCTGTCCCCGCCGGATCCAGGAACAGGCATCGGGCGTGGGTGCCGCCTGCCAGGAGCGCTTGCCAATGACGGTCCGCGTAGTCCTGGCAGAGCATGTTGAGAGACAACCCGATCGCTCGGACGCGACGCGCGCCGTCTAGGGCGTGTCCTGCCGATCATGTAGTGGTTGATCGTTGACGATGTGCCGGTGGTGCGTCGTGGTGAGTTGACCGATGAGGCGTGGGCGGTGATCGCGCCGTTGCTACCGGAACCTGGTGGGGCGC
>NZ_WBKS01000050.1:0-37098 GCF_008868145.1 Micromonospora sp. AMSO1212t | reverse complement strand
GCGGGCGGCGCGGCGACCGGGGAGGCGGATGACGGCGCCGGCGTCGTGCAGCGCGGGTGCGAGCGCGCCGGCCCGGCCGCCGTGGCCGCGATGGAGGGCGGCGAGCAGCGCGGCGGCGGGCAGCGGCCGGGCGAACAGGTGGCCCTGCCCGGCGGCGCAGCCGAGTTCCCAGAGCGCACGGCGTTGCGGTTCGCTCTCCACGCCCTCGGCGACCACCGTGAGGTCGAGGCTGCGGCCGAGGTCGAGGGTGGAGCGGATCACGGCGGCGGCTTCGGGCGCGGTCTCCATGGCGCCGACGAAGCTGCGGTCGATCTTCAATTCGTGTACGGGGATGCGGGAGAGCAGGGAGAGCGACGAGTAGCCGGTGCCGAAGTCGTCGAGTGCCAGCCGGACGCCGGAGTCACGCAGGCGGCTGAGTACGCGGTCGACCACGTCGAGCTGGCTGAGCGTGAGCGTCTCGGTCAGTTCCAGCACGAGCCGGTCCGGCGGGAGGTCGTGGGCGCGCAGCCGGGCCAGTACCGCACCGGGGAAGCGGGCGTCGAGCAGGCTGCGCGGGGACACGTTCACCGAGACGGGCAGGTCGAAGCCGGCGTCGCGCCAGGAGCCGGCGGCGATGAGCGCCTGGTCGAGGATCGCCTCGGCGAACGCGGGGAGCAGCCCGGAGCGTTCCACCGCTTCGAGGAAGCGCAGCGGGTCGATGAGCCCGTGGGTGGGGTGGTGCCAGCGGGCCAGGGCTTCGGCGCCGATCACCTCGCCGCCGGCCAGGTCGACGATGGGCTGGAAGTTGACCGTGAACTCGTGGTCGGCCACGGCACGGGGCAGTTCGCCGCCGAGGGTGAGCCGGCTCAGGTCGGCGGTGTCGCGGGCCGGCGCGTACGTGGCGACGCGTTGGCCGGCGCGTTTGGCCTGGTACATGGCCACGTCGGCACGGCGCAGCAGTTCCGCCATGCCGCCGGTGGCGGGGGCGACGGCGATGCCGCCGCTGGCCTCCACGCTGATCCGCATGCCGTCGAGGTCCAGCGGGTCGTGCAGCGCGGCGAGCAGGGCCTCGGCGCGGTGGGCGGCGACGGCCGGGGCGGGCAGGCCGCGCAGGAGTACGGCGAACTCGTCGCCGCCGAGCCGGGCGACCAGGTCGTCGGGGCGGGCCGCGCCGCGCAGCCGTTCGGCGACCTGGATCAGCACCCGGTCACCGGCGCCGTGCCCGAGGGTGTCGTTGACCTCCTTGAAGTGGTTGAGGTCGATCAGCACCAGCGCGGTGACGCCGTCGGCGTGCCGGGTGGTGAGCTGGGCGCTGCCCTCGTCGAGCAGGTGCCGCCGGTTGGACAGGCCGGTGAGGGCGTCGTGGGTGGCGGCGTAGGCGTGGTCCTCGGCGATGCGGGCGAGTTCGGCGTACGCCTGGGCGTTGCGGACCGCCGTGCAGAGGGCGGAGGCGAAGGTACGCAGGGTGTACTGCTCGCGCTCGGAGAGTTCGACCGGGCCGGCGAACCGCAGCCGCAGCACGCCGACATCGTCGGTGCGGTCGTGGCCCTCCAGGGGGACCGGCATGACCTGACCGTCGACGGCGCTGGGCTGGGGGGCCGTTCCGTCGTACGCGATGTCCGTGCCGTTGCCCCGGACGGTGCGTCCGCCGTCGCGCAGCTCGATCTCGACCTCGTCGGCGGAGAAGAGTTCGCTGGCCTCGGTGACCGCTGTGGTGAGTACCTGGTCGAGGTCGACCACGTTGAGTGCGTCGGTGGCGCGGGCCAGGCGCTGCCAGGCCTGCTGCTCGGTGCGGGTGCGGATCCGGGCGGAGTAGGCCAGGTGCAGGCTGAGGACGAGCGGTGGCACGGCGAGCAGCAATCGGGGGTCTGCCCGCAGGATGAGTACTGTGCACGCGGCGACGAGGAAGCGGACCGCGAACCCGGCGACTCGAAGATCGAGGTCGGTACGGAACTGGCGGACGACGGGCGTCCCGGACGCGAGCGCGATGACCGGAATCGCGAGTACGTCGTCGAGCACCGCCGCCACCAGGTAGACGACTCCCAGCAGCAGCACGATATGGAGCGGCTCGCGGGGCGGCCATGCCTCGCCGAGCAGCAGGATGACGAGAGTGCTGCCCCCGGCCACCAACGTGTGCTTCGCGACGCCGAATGCGGTCTTGATGGGAGCGAGTCGCGTGACTGATCCGCAGGCTACGCCGATGCCGGTTGCCAGAATCAGCCAGGAGGCCGGCGCGACGGCGAGACCGATGACGATCGCGGTCTCGACCCAGGCGAAGGCCACGGTGGTGGACCGGATCCGCACCGGGGTCTTGATGATTGTGGCCAGGGCGACCGTCACTACCAGGGTCGTGACGGTTACGAGGTCACGAACGGAGTCCGGTGGCTGCCTCCAGACGGCGATCAGTGCGGCGAGCGCGACGAACGCCGCGCACACGCTCAAGGTGTACACGAGTGCGCGCAGCGGAGGTTCGACGGCTTGTCGGCCGTCCGCTGTTCGGCTCAACCGGCATCACCCGCCGCTCACCGTCGGAATGCGATGAGCGGCAGCCTACCCCTTCGCCGGGAATATGAGAACTCTCAGTTCCATTCGGTGCTGCGCATTTGTTGCCCTCCTCGGATATCGAGCGGGTCGTGGTTGCCGATGACCAAAGGGTTCGTCAGTTCCATTCGGTGCTGCGCATTGTCACGACCCTCCTCGCACATCTCTCTCGGCGCTTTGTGGCGCCCCCTGCCTTGGAAGAGCAGGTTAGAGTGCAGGAAGGGAGATAAGAAAGCATTAATGTCGGTATGCGCAATATAAGTAACTATTGCCGATTAAATGACGTTCTGTCCACGAGTGGTGTGCGGAGCGGAGCCGATCATCTCCCTCACGTACCCGCGTGGTCGCTCAGCGCCATGGGAATGGGCTGGATGCTTTACGTCGCCTGTAGCGTCGTCGCGGCGGCGGAACATTACAACCGTGCTTTCTGGCGGCTTCTCCAGTCGGGTCGGACGAGGGCCGGCAATGCCTCTTGACGGCGGGGCAACGCCTCTGTGACAAATCGATTACGCTGCGGCCTGGCGTGGACAAGAGCCGACTGAGGCTGGAACAGCAGCATGCAAATCCAAGTTGTCGGTGGTCTGGCGGTGCGGCTCGGCGCGGCCGACCTGTCGCTTGGAACACCCAAGCAGCAGCTGGTGCTGGCGCTCCTGGTCGTGCGGGCCAACCAGTTGGTCCCGCTGCACGACCTGGTGGACGAGCTGTGGCCCGACGAGCCACCCCGCTCCGCGATCGCCAATGTCCGGACGTACGCCGCCAATCTGCGCCGGAGCCTCGACTCGTGCGCGGGCGACAGGCTCAGGATCGTCCGTGAACCAGGCGGCTACCGGCTTCTCACCGACGAGAGCCTGATCGACCTGCACCGGGTGACCGGGCGCTGGCGCCACGCCCGAGGCCTGATGCGAGCGGGAGAGCCCGCGCGGGCGATCCCGTTGCTCGAGGACGTCGTCCACGGCGCGGCCCCGCTGCTCGCGGGACTGACGCTGGGGCCGGCGCTGACCGCGCGGCGAGAGGCTGTGAACCAGGAGCGCCGAGCAGCGCTGGAACTGCTGGCGGAGGCACATCTCAGCCTGGGGCGCCCGGAATCGGCCGTGTCGTTGCTGCGTGACGAGGTCTCGCACGAGCCTCTGTGGGAACGAGCGCAGTGCCTCCTGATGCGTGCCCTCATCGCGGCCGGTGACGCGGGGGGTGCGCTGGCCGTCTACCGCGCCGCACGCGAGGCACTGACCGATCAACTGGGGGTGCCGCCCAGCGAGGAGATGGAGCGACTTCGAAACGCGGCCACCCGCGCGCGACGCCGGATTCCGGAATCGGCGCGCGAGGTGGAGACGATCCGGAGTGGCGCTCATAAGCGCAATTGGCTGCCGCGAACGGTGATGAATTTCGTCGGCCGGGAGGAAATGGTCGATCGATTGTTGTACGAAGTGCGCGAGGCATCCGGGCAGGGTCCGGGGATCCGGGTGATCGACGGCATGGCGGGCTGCGGCAAGACGACTCTCGCCCTGCACGTGGCCTCCCGGTCGGCCGAGCGCTTCCCCGACGGGCAACTCTTCGTCGACCTGCGGGGACACAGCGCGCGAACACGGATGCGTCCGGCGACGGCACTGGAAACGTTGCTTCGCCAACTGGGTGTGCCGGCCGGCCGGATCCCCATGGAACTGCCCGACCGGCAGGAGATGTGGCGGCGCCAGCTGGCCACGCGTTCCGTGCTTGTAGTGCTCGACAATGCCGCCGACAGCCGGCAGGTCGAACCGCTGCTGCCCGTATCCGGATCGGCCGCGGTGCTCGTCACCAGCCGGCGGCGTCTGCTGGCGCTCACCGAACGACCGCCGGTGTCTCTCACCGTCCTCGCCGAGGCCGAGGCGCTCGAACTGCTCGCCACCCTCGTCGGGGGCGGGCGGGTGGAGGCCGAACCGGAGGCCGCGCGCCGACTGGTCGGCATCTGCGGCTGCCTGCCTCTCGCTGTCGGATTGGCCGGCACCCGGCTGGCGCACCGCCCCGACTGGCGGATCTCCGACCTCGTCGACAGATTGAGCAACAGGTCGATGTTCCTCCCCGCTCTTCGTGCCGAGGCTCGCAGCCTGATGGAGGCGTTCGCCGAGTCGTACGAGCCGCTCGACGAGGCCTGCAGGAAAGGTTTCCGATCGTTCGGCCTGGTGGCCGGAAACCACCTCGACACCGCGATGGTGGCAGCCCTCACCGATCTCCCTCTGCGGGACGCGGCCGACGTTCTCGACGAACTGGTGGACCGCCACCTCGTGCAGGAGACCTCGGCCGGCCGCTATCGCCTGCACGACCTGATGAGGCGTTACGCCGCCGAGCTGGCCCGCCAGGAGGGCGAGGCGACGGCCAGGCGATCGGCCGTCCAGAACCTGCTCGATCATGTGCTGCACTCGGTGGTGCGGGCGTCGGCGTCGATCGAGGACGGCCGCGTACTCGCGCAGCACTTGCGGCTCGCGGAACCGCGTCGACCGGATCTGCTCGCGGGACGCGTCAACCGCGACCTGGACTGGCTGGAGGAGCAGCGGCCGAACCTGGACGCGTTCATCCGTCAGGCGGCTGACGAGGGTCATGAACCGATGGCGTGGCGGCTGGCTCGTGCCAGTTGGCGGTTCTTCTACATCCGCGGCTACTTCGACGACATATCGGCCACGAACGGGGTGGGTCTCGTCGCGGCGCGGCGGTGCGGGGACCGTCACGCCGTGGCCCTCATGCACAACTACCTCGCCTCGGCGTGTGTGC
Source organism: Micromonospora sp. AMSO1212t (assembly GCF_008868145.1). Classification (NCBI taxonomy): domain Bacteria; kingdom Bacillati; phylum Actinomycetota; class Actinomycetes; order Micromonosporales; family Micromonosporaceae; genus Micromonospora; species Micromonospora sp. AMSO1212t. The sequence goes on along the minus strand of NZ_WBKS01000050.1, from coordinate 31,836 downwards.
GCACCGGTGCCTACCAGGACGCCTCCGCGCACCTGCACGAGGTCGTGTCGATCCTCACCGGGCTCGGTGACGAACCGGGCGCACAGCGGGCACGGTTCAACCTCGGTGCCGTGCACTGGCTGACCGGGCGACTCCACCAGTCGCTCGAAGCGAGCCGCGAGACGCTGCGCAGCCATGTGCTGGACACCCTTCCGGTTCTGCCCAACCTGGGCCTCACGCTTCGCTACCTTGGCCGTTATGACGAGTCGATGGCGGTTCACCGGCTCCATCTCTTCGTCGCCCGTATCAAGCACGACCTGTTCCACATGTCGAACGCACTGGGGCATCTCGGTGGCGTCAGATACCGCCTGGGGCAGAACGCGGCGGCAGAGCGCCTGCTCCGAGCCTCGCTCGCGCTCCGGGACCGCACCGGCAACGGCTTCGCCCGCGCCGAGACGCTCAGCGACCTCGCCGGCACCTACCGGCAACTGGGCCGCTACGAGGACGCGCTGCGGCACCACGAGGCGGCCATCGAGGCCGCCGCCGCCTCCGGGGAGCGGGGTGTCCAGGCGCAGGCACGTAACGAGCTGGCCGTCACCCTGGGCGTCACGGGGAGGGCCGACGAGGCCGTTCTCGTCTTCGAAGAAGCGCTCGCCATCGCCACCCGGATCGGCCACCCGTACGAGCAGGCCCGCGCCCTCGACGGCCTGGCCGGACATCTGGCGGAGAAGCAGCCGACCGAAGCGCGACGCTACCGGCAGCGCGCGTCGGCGATCTTCGAACGGATGGGTGCGCCCGAACGCCACGACCTGCGCCGACAGCTCGCGGAGCCGTCGTCCCCGCCGACCTGAACCGGCTTATCGATTTCTTATCGCGGCGTTCGCTAGCGTCCCCGGCATCGGCCACGGGGTGGGTTCCGCCGGAGCGGACCCGGCCGAACGAGGCCCCCACCGTCAGTTCCCCCCAGCGAATCGGCGGTGGGCAGGTGAGGGAGGGGCGTCGTGCATCGGCACCCGACACGGCGCTCCTCCCCGCCGCAGGCCGGCGCACCCGCGGCGTCGTACCCGGCGGATAGGGTCGGGCCGTGACCGAACCCGCGCAGCTCACCCACGTCGACCCGGCCGGTGCGGCCCGGATGGTCGACGTCTCCGCCAAGCCGGTCTCGGGCCGGCTCGCGGTCGCCGCCGGCCGCCTCCGCACCACCGCCGAGGTGGTGGACCTGCTGCGCCGCGACGGCCTGCCCAAGGGCGACGCGCTGGCTGTCGGCCGGCTCGCCGGCATCTTGGGGGCCAAGCGCACGCCCGACCTGATCCCGCTGTGCCACCCGATCGCGCTGCACGGCGTCACCGTCGACCTGGAGCTCACCGCCGACACGGTGGAGATCACGGCTACGGCGAAGACCGCCGACCGCACGGGCGTCGAGATGGAGGCGCTGACCGCGGTGGCGGTCGCCGGCCTCGCCCTGGTCGACATGGTGAAGGCGGTCGACCCGGCCGCGTCGGTGGACGCTGTGCGGGTGCTCCGCAAGGAGGGCGGCAAGACCGGCGAATGGGTCCGGCCGGAGGACCGGCCGTGATCCGGGCCCGGGTGATCGTGGCGTCCAACCGGGCCGCCGCCGGGGTGTACGAGGACACCAGCGGCCCGCTGCTCGTGACCGGGCTGCGCGAGCTGGGGTGCGAGGTCGACGCGCCGGTGGTGGTGCCGGACGGCGAACCGGTCGGTGACGCCCTGCGCGCGGCCCGTGCCGACGGCGTCGACGTGGTGCTGACCAGCGGTGGCACCGGCATCACCCCGACCGATCGCACGCCCGACGTGACGCGCGCGCTGCTCGACTACGAGATCCCCGGCATCGCCGAGGCGATCCGCGCGCACAGCCGCGACACCGTGCCGACGGCGGCGTTGTCCCGAGGGCTGGCCGGGGTGACCGGCCGGACGCTCGTGGTCAACCTGCCCGGCTCGCGCGGCGGCGCCCGGGACGGCCTGGCCGTGCTCGGGCCGATCCTGCGGCACGCCGTCGACCAGCTCCGCGGCGGCGACCACTGAACCCGCGAGACACGTGCCCCGGCGCTAGGCTCGCCGGATGAGCACGGAAACCGAAGCCGCCACGGCCGAGGCGGGCACGCCACCCCCGGCCGGGTGGGAGGAGGCCCGCTCCCGGGTGTACGCGGTGGGCCTGTCCGCCGCGCTCCCCGCGGTCGCCCGTCCGCTGGCCGAGGCCGACGGGCACACCCTGGCCGAGCCGCTGACCACACGTACCGACCTGCCCGCGTTCCCCACCTCCAGCGTGGACGGCTGGGCGGTGCGCGGCCCGGGGCCGTGGCGGGTGGTCGGACGGGTGCTCGCCGGGCACACCGCACCTCCGCTGGACGCCGACGGCAGCACCGTGGAGATCGCCACCGGCGCGATGGTTCCCGAGGGCACGACCGCGATCCTGCGGATCGAGGAGTCGACGCGTACGGCGGACGGCCTGGTGTCCGGCACGCCCCGCTCGGCGCCGGAGTGGCGGGAGCCGGGCGAGGAGGCGAACCTCGGGGAGGAGCTGCTGCCCGCCGGCACGCCGGTGGACCCGGCGGTGATCGGCCTGGCCGCCTCCTGCGGGCTCGACACGCTGCGGGTCCGCCGTCCACCCCGGGCCGCGCTGCTGGTCTTCGGCGACGAACTGCTCACCTCGGGTCCGCCCGGCGCGGGCCGGGTCCGTGACGCGCTCGGCCCGTCGGTGCCGGCCTGGCTGCGCCGCTACGGCTGCCAGGTGCGCGCGGCCGACGTGGTCGGCCCGGTCGCCGACACGCTGCCCGCGCACGTGGCGGCGCTGCGGGGCGCGCTCGCCAACGCCGACCTGGTCTGCACCACCGGTGGCACCATGCACGGCCCGGTCGACCACCTGCACCCGACGCTGGAGGCGCTCGGTGCCGACTACGTGGTGAACACCGTGGCGGTGCGCCCGGGTTTCCCGATGCTGCTCGCCCGGCTGGTGGACGGCGACGGGCGGGTGCGGTTCGTGGCCGGTCTGCCCGGCAACCCGCAGTCAGCCGTGGTGGCGCTCGTGTCGCTCGTCGCGCCCCTGCTCGCCGGTCTCACCGGCCGGCCGATGCCGGTGCTGCCGCACGTGACACTGGCTGAGCCGATCCCCGGGCGCGGCGACTACACCCATCTGGCGCTGGCCCGCTGGGACCGCGTCGCCGGCACCGCATACCCGGTGCGGCACGTCGGCTCGGCGATGCTGCGAGGGCTGGCCGGCGCGGACGGTTTCGCGGTGATCCGGCCCGGCGCCAGCGGCGCGGCCGGCGACCGGGTGCCGCTCGTGCCGCTGCCACTGACCCCCGGGGAGCGATTCGGGTGAGCGCGACGAACGAGCCGACGGGAGACGTCGTGACAGTGGAAGCAGGCGTGGTGCTCGGCGCGGTGACCGACCGGCCGCTCGACCTGGCCGCGCACGAGGCGGCGGTCGCCGACCGCCGGGCCGGCGCGGTGGTGTCCTTCCAGGGCGTGGTCCGCGACCACGACCACGGCCGGGGGGTCACCCGGCTGGAGTACGAGGGCCACCCCACCGCCGAGGCCGTGCTGCGCGAGGTGGCGGCCGAGATCGCGGCCGACCCGCAGGTGTACGCGGTGGCGGTGTCGCACCGGATCGGCCCGCTGGAGATCGGGGACGTGGCACTGGCGGCGGCCGTCAGCACCGCGCACCGGGCGGCCGCGTTCGCCGCCTGCGCACGCCTGGTGGACGAAGTGAAGGCGCGGCTGCCGATCTGGAAGCGCCAGGTCTTCGACGACGGCACCGAGGAATGGGTGAACTGCCCCTGAACGCTCAGCGCCGGGCGGCGAGCGCGGCGGTGCGGCCCAGCCGCTCGTGGTAGAACGCCGGCTCGGCGCCGGGGCGCCACGGCAACGCCGCGACGAGCACGATCAGCGCGATGGCGAGGGAGTTCTCCATGAGCGCGCCGAACAGGCCGTCCTGGTAGTGGGACACCTCGGGGAGCTGGTGCTCGTACGGCCAGATCGGTGAGATCAGGAACAGCAGGTAGAGCCCGAGCGCGCCGACGCCGTGGCGGAGCCCGGTCAGCGTCGGGTACCAGATCGGCGGGCGCAGGGCCGGCACGCCGTTGGCCGAAGGGCCCCCGGTGCCGCGCGGCGGCAGGCCGCGGCTCGCTTCGCGGCGGCGTACCGCGGCGTCGGCCAGCACGATGATCGCCGGGATGACCCAGATCAGGTGATGCGACCAGGAGATCGGGCTGATCACGTTGGCGGTGAGCCCGACCAGCGTGAACGCGGTCAGCTCGTCGCCGTCGGCGCGGGCACTCATCGCCCGGGACAGGCCAAGCGCCAGGAGCAGCACCGAGAACGCCAGCCAGAGCAGGCCGGGCGTCTCGATCGAGTCGTAGAGCCGCGCCAGCAGGCCGGCGAGGGACTGGTTGGCGGTCATGTCCGCCGCGCCGACCCGCTCGGTCTGCCAGAGCACGTCGGCGAAGTACGCGCGGGACTCCTCACCGAGCACGCCGAACGTCGCGATGGTCACGCCGATCGCGGTGCCGACGGCGGTCAGCGCGGCCCGCCACTGCCGGGTGAGCATCAGGTAGGCCACGAACAACGCCGGGGTGAGCTTGACCGCTGTGGCGAGCCCGATGCCCACACCGGCCCAGGCGCCGCTGTAGACGAACCGGGCCAGTGGCGAATCCGCCGTCTCGTAGTGGGTGCCCCGCTTGGCCCGCCAGCGCAGACCCACCATGTCCGCCATGATCAGCGCGAAGAGCAGCAGGTTGACCTGGCCGTAGCCGAGCGTCTCCCGGGACGGCTCGATGGCGACTGCGAGCGGGGTCGCGATGCCGACGGTGAACCAGAGCGGCCAGCCGAGCCGGTCCACGATGGGGCGTAGCAGCGCCGCGAGGACGACAGCGAGCGCGCCGATGCTGGCGAGCGCGTTGACGAAGCCGGCACCGTCGACCGGCAGCCAGGACATCGGCAGCATGACCAGGGCGGCGAACGGGGGGTAGGTGAAGCCCAGCGTGGTGGAGGGCGCGACGAAGTCGTACAGCTCGTTGCCGCCGGCCCACCACAGCACCGCGCCGTGGTAGATCTTCATGTCGAAGAAGTTGTACGGCCGTCCGAAGGCGCCGACGGCGAGCCACGCGGCGTACGACACGGCGGCGACGACGCCGAGACGCACCACGATCCGGCGGTCGACGCGGGAGGTCGGGGCGAGGCGGTTGGTCCGTCTACCGACTGTCGTCGGCATGGCGTGGCCACCCCCGTACCAAGGTCGTCGTACCCGTCCAGGTCCAGAACGGAGCCTAGAACGGCGCCTCACGTTGCTGCCTCCCGCGTTACGCGACCGTGTCCGATCCCACACGTGTTTTTGACATTTCCACCGCGTTAACGGGTCTCGGACGGTTCAGGTGATTGGTGGCCTTGCGGGGGGTGGAGGCCGTACGAAAACGCTTGTCAGCCGGGCATGCGGCGGGCGGTCGCCGCGGAGCGTACGGCGATTTTCGCCTCGCGCCGCGCGGTGCGGACCGCGCGCTTGACCGACCGGCGCGAGTGGTCGATCCGGTGGCCGGCGCGCCAGCGCAGGCCCGGCTTGCCCTCGGTGTCGGCGGCGGCGAGGAGGAGGCCACCGAGCAGGCCGAGGTTCTTCAGGAAGTGGATCTGGTTGTTGTTGCGGGCGGCCGGGTCGTCGTTGTTCCAGAAGGCGTGACCGGCGGCGGTGGTCGGGATCAGCGTGGCCGCGAGCACCAGCGCGGCCGGACGGGTGAACCGGCCGGTGGCGAACATCAGGCCGCCGACGAGCTGGGTGGCGGCGTTGGCCCGGATCAGCGACACCGTGTCGGTGGGGATGCGGGGGTGCACGTTCTGGATCAGCGGGGCGACCTTCCCGGTGACCGGTTCCGCGGCCTGCACCAGGCGTTCCGGGTTGCGCAGGTTGCGGGCGCCGCTGACCACGAAGATGCCGCTCAACATGACTCGGGCGAGGGAGCGCACGGGCTTCATGGCTCAGTCTTACCCCGTCGGGGGCGTCGTCATCCCCGCAACACACGAAAGGTATCGGCCGACGTGGACGTCCGAACGGTATCGATTTCAGCGACCGTCGCGGATGGACCGGTCGCGTTCGGTAAGGTCGCGCGGGTGACGACGCTGCGACTGCGCCCGGAGGGCCCCGCCGACGAGGCGCCGGTGGCCCGGGTGCTGGCCGCCGCCTTCGCCCGGCCCGACGTGGCCACCCCGCCGGAGGTCGGCCTGGTCGAGGAGTTGCGGCACAGCCCGGCGTGGATCCCGGAGCTGGCCATGGTCGCCGAGTACGGCGGCGAGGTGGTGGCGTACGCGCTGCTCACGCGCGTCGGCGTACGCACCGACCGCGGCACGTTGCCGGCGCTGGCCCTGGGCCCGGTGGCGGTGGCGCGGCACCGGCAGCGGCTGGGGCACGGCACGGCGGCGGTGCAGGCGGCGCTGGACGCCGCGACCGAGCTGGGCGAACGGCTGGTGGTGGTGCTCGGCGATCCGGCCTACTACCGCCGTTTCGGGTTCGGCCCGGCGGTCCGGCTGGGCCTGACGAGCCCCTGGTCCGGGCTGGGGGAGCCGTGGCAGGCGCTGGTGCTGCCGCCCTCGGCGAGCGGAGAGCCGCCACCGCCGGCCGGCGAGGTGGTCTTCCCGGCGCCCTGGTCTCGGGTGTGAGCGGCCTGAGCGGTCAGGCCGGCTGGGTGCGCAGGTAGCGGCCGAAGTGCGGCACTGTGAACGCCACGGTTCCCCGCTCGCCGGAGTAGATCAGGCCCTTCTTGATCAGCGCGTCCCGGGCCGGGGAGAGACTGGCCGGCTTGCGGCCGAGCGCGCGGGCGATCTCGGCGGTCGGCACCGCCGCGTCCATGTCGTCCCGGCCGCCCTCCTCGCCGTCCACCAGCGCCAGCGTGGCCATCGCGCGCATGTACTCGCGTTCGGCGGGCGTGGCCCGCTCGAACCGGGACCCGAAGAACCCCACCGCCAGCTCGGCCTCCGCCTCGGGCGCGGCGACCCGGACGTCCGCCGCGGTGATCGGTGAGCGGGGCGCGTGGTCCCAGGTGGCCTTCCCGTACGCCTGGACGAAGTAGGGATAGCCGCCGGAGGACTCGTAGAGCAGGTCGAGGGCCTTCTGCTCGTACTCGACCTCCTCCCGCTCGGCCGGCGCGCAGAGCGCCTGGTCGGCGGCGATCCGGTCGAGCCGGTCGATGCGCTGGTAGCGGTAGAGCCGCTCGGAGTAGGACTTGGCGGCGCTGAGGACGGCCGGCAGGTGCGGCAACCCCGCGCCCACGACGATGAGCGGCGCGCCGAGCTGGGACAGTTCGTGGCAGGCGGCGCAGAGCGCGGAGACGTCCTCGGCGCCGACGTCCTGCATCTCGTCGATGAAGATGGCGATGCCGGTGCCGACGTCGGTGGCGACCGCCGCCGCGTCGCTGAGCAGCTCGACCAGGTCGATCTCGATGTCGCCGGAGTCGGCGCGTCCGCTGCTCGCCGGTACGTCGATGCCGGGCTGCCAGCGGTCGCGCAGCTTGGGTGCCGCGCCGCCCCGCCCGGTGGGAGTGGAGCGTTGCGCGAACGCCTTGAGGACGCCGAGGAACGCGTCGATCCGGTCCGGGGCGCGGTGCCGGGGCGCCAGTTCGCGGACCGCCATGTGCAGCGCGGCGGCGATCGGCCGGCGCAGCGACTGGTCCGGCCGGGCCTCGATCTTGCCGGTGCCCCAGAGGTGGTTGATCGCCTCGGAGCGCAGCGTGTTGAGCAGGACGGTCTTGCCCACTCCACGCAGGCCGGTGAGCATCAGGCTGCGTTCGGGCCGGCCGCGGGCGATCCGTTCCAGCACCACGTCGAAGACGTCCAGTTCCCGCCCCCGCCCGGCGAGTTCGGGCGGGCGCTGGCCGGCGCCCGGCGCGTACGGGTTGCGGACCGGATCCACGAATCGCACAGTATCGGGTTCTCTAGCGACCAGGCTAGATGCGCGTAGAGGCGGCTACCGCGTGTCGGCCTCGACCTAAAACTAGGGCTGTCTAGCGTGGATGCTAGACAGCCCTAGTTTTGGCTACCGGTCCTGATTCGCGGCGCGCCCGCGATGCTGCCGACGCTCAGCGACGCCGCCGACGCTCAGCGGCGCTTCAGGCAGAGCACGAAGTCGAGCGTGTCCAGCTCGCTGTCGAAGAAGTACCAGTCGGTGTAGCCGGCCACCTTCCCGCACTTCGCCTCCGCGTCCTTCTTGCCGCTCGTCGCGCCGTCGATGCGGCGCAGCACCTCGTACGTCTTCGGGGCGCAGTCGGCGATCACCAGCTTCGGCTGGCCGCCGCCGCCCTCGTTGGCGACGCACTGGCCCGCCTTGACGAAGCGCGGATCGGTCGAGGAGGCCGGGGCCGCCGTCGTGGGCGTGGCGTCGGCCGGCTCGCTCGGCGGCGCCTCGCTCGGATCCGCGGCCGGCTGGGTGGCAGCGGTCGTGCCGCCGGTCGGGGTCTGCTCGTCCCGGCCCAGCATCCAGTACGCCCCGGCGCCGCCCAGCAGCAGCACGGCCAGCACGATCACGACCACCAGCAGCGGGCCCTTCCCGCGCTTCGGCGGCATCGGCTCGGCGTACTGCGGCTGGCCACCGCCGTACGGCGACGCGGCGTAGGGGTCGGCCGGGTGGCCCTGCTGCGGCGGCCCGGGGGACCAGGCCGGGCCCGGCTCGTACTGCTGGGTGGGCGGCCCGTACCGGTCGGCGGACCCGTACTGCTGCGTGGGCGGGCCGTACTGATCCGCAGGCGGACCGTACGGCCGCGCGCCCGGCGGCGGGCCGTACTGCGGGCCGGGCTGTGGGGCGTAACGCGGATCGTCCTGTGCGGCGTAGCGGGGATCGGGCTGCGGGGCGTAGCCGTCGTCGGGCCGTCCCCAGGGCTCGGGAGAGCCGCCGCCCGGTGGACCGAAGTTCGACATGAACGCCTCCTGCGTACGCCAGTGCTGAGAGGCCGGCCACCAACTGGGGACGCCGACGCCGTGGTCACCGTAGCGTGGTCCCACGATGAGCTCACGCCCCACGAGTGCGACGAACGTTGTCGATTCCGCGACGCCGCCGGCCCGCACCGCGCTGATCTGGACCGCCCTCGTGCTGGTCTACCTGCTCTGGGGCTCGACCTACCTGGGCATCCGGGTCGCGGTCGAGTCCCTGCCGCCACTCATCTCCGCGGCGATGCGGTTCGCCGCCGCAGCGGTGGTGCTCGCCGTGGTGCTGCGCCTGCGGCGCGGACCCGGCGCCCTGCGGGTGCCCGCGCGCCGCGTCGGCTCCGCAGCGCTCGTCGGCGTGCTGCTGCTGGCCGGCGGGAACGGTCTGGTGGTGCTCGCCGAGTCCGGTCCGGCCGGGACCGCCGTACCCTCCGGTGTGGCAGCGCTGCTCGTCGCCACGGTGCCGCTGCTCGTGGTGCTGCTGCGGACGGCCGGCGGGGACCGGCCGCGACCGTGGACGTTCCTCGGGGTGGCGCTCGGCTTCGCCGGCCTGGTCCTGCTCGTGCTGCCCCGCGACGGGGTGGACGGCGTGCCGGTGGCGGGGGCGCTCACAGTGGTCGCCGCGGCGGCGAGCTGGTCGGTCGGCTCGTACCTGTCCGGGAAGATCCTGATGCCCGCCGACCCGTTCGTGGCCACCGTCTACGAGATGGTCGCGGGCGCGGCGGTGCTCGCGCTCGTCGGCGTGGCCCGGGGCGAGCTGCGCGGCTTCTCCTTCGCCGACGTGACCGGGCGGTCCTGGGCGGCGATGGCCTACCTGATGGTGGCCGGATCGCTCGTCGCGTTCACCGCGTACGTCTGGCTGCTCGCCCACGCGCCGATCTCCCTGGTCTCGACGTACGCGTACGTGAACCCGGTGGTCGCGGTGGCGCTCGGCGCGCTGTTCGTCGCCGAGCCCGTCACCTCGCAGGTGCTGCTGGGTGGCGCGGTCATCGTGGCCGGCGTGGCAGTGGTGGTGACCACCGAGCGACCCCGCCGGTCCCCGCCACCAGCCGTCGACGGGGCATCCGCGGAGCCGGCCGGGCGGTAGCGTCCCGGCCCGTGTCGGCGCTGCTGGTGACGGGGGCCGCGCTGCTGGGCGCGGCGGCCGGGTGGGCGGCCGTACCGGTCGCCCGGTCGTTCGTCACAGTGTCCGCCGCCGGCGCGCCGCGCCGGGACGCGTTCGCCCTGGTCGGCGCCGTGGTGTTCGGCGGGCTCGCCGCCCGTGGCGCCGATCCGGCGCTGCCCGCGTTGCTGCTGGTCGCCGCCGCCGGGCTGGTCCTCGCGGTCACCGACGTGACCGCGCTGCGGCTGCCCGACCCGCTCGTCGGCGTGGTCGCGCTCGGCGGTGGCCTCGGCCTGGCCGCTGCCACGGCGGCGACCGGCGAACCGCGCCGCCTGGCCGTCGCGGTGGCCGGCACCGCGTTCTCCTTCACCGGGTACGCGCTGCTGGCGCTGCTGCCCCGTGCCCGGCTCGGCTTCGGCGACGTGAAGCTCGCCGCAGCGCTCGGGCTGCCGCTGGGCTGGCTCGGCTGGCCGACGCTGCGCCTCGGGCTGCTCCTGCCGCACGTGCTCGGCGGAGCCGCGGTGCTCGTCCTGCTGGCCGCCGGCCGGGTACGCCGGGACACGCCGGTGCCGTTCGGCCCGGCGCTGCTCGGCGGCGCGTGGCTCGCCGCCGTGCTGACCTGATCGGCGCGGCCCAGCCCGGCCCGCGTTCGTGGCCCGGCCCGCGTTCGTGGCCCGCCGGAGCTGCGCCGGTCAGATCAACCGGAGCTGGTGGTCCTTCGGGCGGCGGGGTTCGGTCGCGTCCAGGCGCTCGAACAGCGCCGGATCGATCACGTCGAGGAACGGCGACGGGCGGGTGTCGCGTTCCGCGCCGTGCCGGGCGCGGCGGCCCGCGTGACTGACGTAGAGCCGGTCCTGCGCCCGGGTCAGCCCGACGAAGAACAGCCGGCGCTCCTCGGCCACCGCGTCGTCGTCCGGCTCGGAGCCGGGCCAGCGCAGCGGTAGCAGACCGTCCTCGGCGCCGACCAGGAACACCACCGGGAACTCCAGGCCCTTCGCGGCGTGCAGCGTGAGCAGCGTGACCGCCTCGGCGCGCGGGTCGAGCGCGTCCACCTCCGCGCCGGTGGCGAGCTGGTTGAGGAACAGTTCGAGGTCGTCGCCGCAGCGCCGGGCCAGCGGGGTGAGCAGGTCCACCGCCGTGCGGACGTCCTCGGGGCGTACCGCGCCGGAGCCGTCGAGCGTGGGCACGGCGAAGCGCTCGGCCAGGATCTGCCCGGCCTGGCGTACCCGGGCGGCGAGCGAACCGTCGAGACCGGCGTGGCGCAGCTCGCGGGCGATGGCCGGCACGCCGGGGCGGTCGCGCAGCCGGTCGTGCGAGCGCTTCTGCACCGGGATGTTCGCCCGGGCCAGCGCGTCCACGATCGGCGCGGCCTGGGCGTCGGTGCGGTAGAGCACCGCGATGTCGGAGAATGACAGCGACGTGGCCCGCCCGTCGATCCGCCCCGAGTCGAGCGAGCGGTGGGACAGCCCGCCGACCATCTCGTCCACCGTACGGACCACGAAGTCGGCCTCGTCGTAGGCGGAACTCGCCGCGTACCGGCCGACCAGCGGTGCCTCCGGGTCGAGCCGGGCCGGGTCGAGGCGACGGCCGCGCACCAGCGACGACGGCGCGATGGCCTGCACGGCGGCGGCCAGGATCGGCGCGGAGGAGCGGTAGTTGCGGTTCAGCCGGACCAGCCGGGCGTCGGTGAAGTCCTGCGAGAAGCGCAGGAAGTAGCCCACGTCGGCGCCCCGGAAAGAGTAGATCGCCTGGTCCGGGTCGCCGATCGCGCACAGGTTCCCGTCCGGCGGGCTGAGCAGCCGCAGCAGCTCGTACTGCACCGCGTCGACGTCCTGGTACTCGTCGACGAAGATCCACTTCCACCGCTCGCGGTACTCCCGGACCAGCTTCCGGTCGCCCTTCAGCAGCGCCACCGGCAGCGTCAGCAACTCGTCCAGGTCGACCAGGTCCCGCTTGCGCAGCAGCGCCACGTACCGCTCGTCGTCGTCACCGGCCTCGCCGCGCGCCGTCGCCCGGTCCGCGTCGTCGGCGATCCGGAAGTCCGCCGGCAGCCCGGCCGCCGCCGCGTTCTCCCGCAGCACGGTCAGGCCCAGCGAGTGGAACGTGCCCACAGTGACGTCCTCGGCGACCGGGCCGAGCAGCCCGTCCAGCCGGTGCCGCAGCTCCTCGGCCGCACGCCTGGTGAACGTGATCGCCAGGCACTGGTCCGGGAAGACGTTCAGCTCCGCGCACAGGTACGCGATCCGGTGGGTGAGCGTCCGGGTCTTGCCGGTGCCCGGGCCGGCCACGATCAGCAGCGGACCCCCCGGCGCGGACGCGGCCACCCGCTGCATCGCGTCCAGCCGGTCCAGCAGGCCGGTGCCGACCTCCTCCATCCCGGCGAGCATCGGCTCGAACGGTTCGTGCGGGGACTGCGCGGGCGCGATCGGGGGCGCGGGCGGCGGCGTCCGCTTCGGCTCCGGCCGGGCCGCCGCCGGGCGCTTGGCCTTCGGCTTCGGTGCCGGCTCCGCGGGCTGCCGCTGCGCGGGCACCGGTACGTCGAACAGCGTCTCCTGCCCGGCCCGGGCACCCGAGGCGCCCAGTTCGGCCGGATCGAACAGCGTGATCACGCCGTACTCCCCGTCGTAGCCCGGCACGCGGCGCACGTCGCCGCGGCGCAGCCGTCCGATGCCCTCCGCGAGCAGCTCGCCGCCGACGCGGCCGATCTCCTCGATCGGGGTACGCGTCAGGATCTCCAGCTCCGGGCCGAGCGCGGCGATCAGCTCGTTGAGCTTTCCCTCGACCTTCTTCGACCGCGCGCCGACCCGGTTCAGCTCGCCGAGGATCTCGGCCAGCGGCACCAGGTGGGTCACCTCGCGGGCGTGCGCCGGCCGGTGTCCGGCCGGCCGGTCCGCCAGCTCCTCGACCCGGCTGAGTACGCCCACCGTCAGCGGCTTGCCGCACTCCGGGCAGCGTCCGCCCGCCTCGCGGGTCCGCTCCGGCGACCAGTTCACGCCGCACAGCCGGTGCCCGTCGGCGTGGTACTTGCCCTCCTCCGGGAAGAACTCCACGGTGCCGGCGAGCCCGTCGCCGGTACGCAGCGCCTCGCGGATGGCGAAGTAGTCGCGGGCGGCCGTCAGGACCGTGGCCTCCCGGGCCAGCGCGGGCGGCGAGTGCGCGTCCGAGTTCGACACCAGCTGGTAGCGGTCCAGGCTGCCGACCCGCCAGTTCATCTCCGGGTCGGACGACAGGCCGGTCTCCACCGCGAAGATGTGCTCGGCCAGGTCGGCGTAGCAGTCGGCGATCGCGTCGAAGCCGGACTTCGAGCCGAGCGCGGAGAACCAGGGCGTCCAGATGTGCGCCGGCACCAGGTAGCCGTCCGGGCTCGCCTCCAGCGTGATCTCCAGCAGGTCGCGGGAGTCGAGCCCGAGGATCGGCCGGCCGTCCGACCCGAGGTTGCCGATGCGGCCCAGCGCGGTGTTGAACCGGCCCACCGCGTCCAGGTCCGGCAGGTAGATCAGGTGGTGCACCTTGCGCGTGCGGTCGTCGCGCTTGTAGATCGTGGAGATCTCCACGCTCAGCATGTACCGGACCGGGTCCGCCTCCGCCTCACTGGCGAGCCGGGGCGGCAGCCGCCGGGCGACGTCCCGCTCCGCCTCGGACGAGAGCCGGTACAGGCCCGGCTCGGCCGGGCGCAGTGTCTCGCGCAGGTGGTCGTACCAGGCGGGATGGGTGAAGTCGCCGGTGCCGAGCACGCCGATGCCCTTACGCCGGGCCCACCAGGCCAGGTTCGGCAGGGTCAGGTCACGGCTGCACGCGCGGCTGTACTTCGAGTGGATGTGCAGATCCGCGACGTACGGCGGGAGGCCACCGGGGGGTGCGGCGCTGAACGGAGGCACGCCGCATCCTGTCACGTCCGGTCCCCCGCCCGCCCGTCGCCACGCGTACGGGTGACCTGAGCAATGCGGTGCTGGACTCGGCGGCCCATGCACGCTATTGAGCGCGCAGCTCGACGAGCGTCACCTGGGGAGGCGCGCCCACCCGCACCGGCGGGCCCCAGAAACCGGCGCCGTTCGTGACGTAGACCTTCGTGCCGTCGACCTCGCCGAGGCCGGAGACCACCGGCTGTTCGAGCTTCACCGCCAGGTTGAACGGCACCATCTGGCCGCCGTGCGTGTGCCCGGAGAGCTGGAGGTCGACGCCGAACTTCGCCGCCTCCTGCGCGGCCACCGGCTGGTGCGCCAGCAGCACCACCGGCCGGCTCGGGTCGCGGTCGCCGAGGGCGGCGGCGTAGTCGGCGGGCGCGGCCACTCCGGTGCCGGCGGCGCTCACGTCGTTCACTCCGGCGAGGTCCAGCACGCCGCCCCGGGCCTGGATCTCCTGCCGCTCGTTCTGGAGCACGCGCAGGCCGAGCCGGTCCACCTCACGGACCCACTCCTCCACGCCGGAGTAGTACTCGTGGTTTCCGGTGACGAAGAAGCTGCCGTACCGGGACTGCAGGTCACGCAGCGGCTCGGCAGCCTCGCCCAGCTCGGCCACCGTGCCGTCGACCAGGTCACCCACCACGGCAACCAGGTCGGCGTCCATCCGGTTGATCATCGCGACGATCCGCTCGGTGTGCGCCCGGCCGCGCAACGGCCCGAGGTGGATGTCGGAGACGGTGGCGATACGCAGCCCGTCCATGCTCCGGGGCAGCTTCGCCAGCGGGATCTGCACCCGGTCGAGCTGCGGCGGACCCATCGCGGTGCGGACGCCGTACCCGGTGACACCGGCGGCGGTGAGCCCGGCGAAGATCGCCGCTCCGCGGGCGAGCAGCAGCCGCCGGGAGGGGTCGTGGTCCGGCGCGTGGGTGCCGGCCGGCGGCGCGTCGGCGCTGTCGACCGGCGGTGGCGTCGCACCCTCCGCCGTCGCCGCGCCGACGAGCGCGGGCTCGGGCTCCGGGCCGGCGACGACCGCCGAGCGGGCCCGGCGGCGCAGCACCAGCCGGACCACCGCGGTCGGCACTTCGAGCACCAGCAGCAGCACCAGCAGGTAGAACATCAGCGCGACCCAGAGGTAGCCGGGCCAGGCCAGCCAGTACCAGCCGTTGCGGGTGCCCGCCATGGTCAGCGGTACGAGCACCGCCAGCGCCGCGATCGCCACGCCACCGGCCCGACGCCACCGCCCGGGGCGTGTGGTGTCCCGGACCAGCCGCTTCCACAGGTAGAAGTGGATCAGGCCGATCACGAGCACGACGAAGCCCAGGAAT
Source organism: Micromonospora sp. AMSO1212t (assembly GCF_008868145.1). NCBI lineage: Bacteria > Bacillati > Actinomycetota > Actinomycetes > Micromonosporales > Micromonosporaceae > Micromonospora > Micromonospora sp. AMSO1212t. The sequence continues at coordinate 16,609 of NZ_WBKS01000050.1, read as the reverse complement.
GTCGCCATGGCCAGCACGTGTGTCCCCCTCAGCCGCCCGCGAAGGGCGGCAGCACGTCCACCGTCGCCCCGGCCGGCAACAGTGCCCGTCGATCATGACAGGCCACGCCGTCGACCAGGAAACTCGCCGCCTTCAGCACCACCGCGAGGCGTTCGCCGTGCCGGGCGGCCAGGTCATCGAGGAGTTCGTCCAGGGACCGCCCGGCGGATGCGGTCTCCTCGGATCGTCCGGCGGCCGCGCGGGCGCCGGCGAAATAGCGGACTGTCAGCTCCATCCTCAGCCTCCGATCGCCGACATCGAGCGAGCGGGCTGGAGGAAGGTCGGGTCGTCGATGCCGTGCCCGGCCCGCTTGGCCCACATCGCGGCGCGCCAGCGGCGGGCCAGTTCCTCGTCGTCCGCGCCGTCGCGCAACGCGCCACGCAGGTCCGACTCCTCGGTGGCGAACAGGCAGTTGCGTACCTGGCCGTCGGCGGTGAGCCGGGTGCGGTCGCAGTCGCCGCAGAACGGTCGGGTCACGCTGGCGATCACCCCGACGCGGGCCGGCCCGCCGTCCACCAACCACGTCTCGGCCGGTGCCGCGCCCCGTTCGGACGGGTCCGGCGTCAGCGCGAACGCGGCGTGCAGGGAGGCCAGGATCTCGTCGGCGGTGACCATGGTCGAGCGGTCCCAGCCGTGCTGGGCGTCGAGCGGCATCTGCTCGATGAACCGCAGCTCGTAGCCGTGCGCGAGCGCGAACCGGAGCAGCGCGGGCGCCTCGTCGTCGTTCGTGCCGCGCATGAGCACCGAGTTGATCTTCACTGGGGTCAGTCCGGCTTCCGCCGCGCCGGCCAGCCCGGCGAGCACGTCGGCGAGCCGGTCGCGGCGGGTCAGCGCGGTGAACCGGTCCCGGTCCAGCGTGTCGAGCGAGACGTTGACGCGGTCCAGCCCGGCGCCACGCAGCGCCGGCGCCATGCGGGCCAGGCCGATGCCGTTCGTGGTCAGCGAGATGCGCGGCCGGGGCGTGAGCGCGGCGACCGCCGCCACGATGCCGGGCAGGCCCGGCCGGATGAGCGGCTCACCGCCGGTGAAGCGCACCTCGGTGATGCCGAGCCGGGACACGGCGACACCCACCAGCCGGATGATCTCGTCGTCGGTGAGCAGTTGCGGACCGGCCAGCCAGGGCAGACCTTCCGCCGGCATGCAGTAGGTGCAGCGCAGGTTGCACTTGTCGGTCAGCGAGACCCGCAGGTCCCGGGCGACACGGCCGTACCGGTCGGCGAGGACGCCGTCGCTCGTCCCGGGGGCGCTCATCTGTCGACCGTAGCGCGGTCGGGCCCCCGGAGGGCGGCACAGGCGGTGGAGCGCACCGCGTCCGCGTACGCCGCGCCGAAGATCGCGGTGTGCACGAGCAGCAGATGCAACTGGTGCAGCGGCACCCGTTCCCGCCATCCGTCGGCCGGCGGCCACGCCTCCCGGTAGGCGGCCATGATCCGGTCCAGGTGCGGCGGGCCGCCGAACAGGGCGAGCTGCGCCAGGTCGGTCTCGCGATGGCCGCCGTGCGCGGCCGGGTCGACCAGCCAGACCCGGCCGTCGGCGCCCCAGAGCAGGTTGCCGGGCCAGAGATCGCCGTGCAGCCGGGCCGGTGGCTCGTCGCCGCCGAACTCGCCGATCCGTTCGACGACCCGCTCGACGAGCGCCGCCCCGGCGCCGTCGAGCGCGCCGCAGTCGACCGACATGCGCAGGTAGGGCAGGAGGCGGTGCCGGGCGAACCAGTCCGGCCAGGGACCAGGGCCGGGCGTGTTGTCCTGCGGCAGCGCGCCGATGAACCCGGGCCGGTCCGCGCCGAACGCGGGCGCGCCGGCGCGGTGCAGCCCGGCCAGGTCACGGCCGAACGCCTCCGCCGCCTCGGGCGTCGGTTCGCCGGGCTCCACCCAGTCGAGCGCCAGCAGGTCGGGCAGAGCGACGAGCACATCCGGTACGGGCACCGAGCCGGCCTCGCGCAGCCAGCGCAGCCCGGCCGCCTCGGCGGCGAAGAAGCCCTCCGGCAGGGGACGCGCCGCCCGTTCCGGCCAGGTCTTGGCGAACACCGAGTGCCCGTCGTCGAGCGTCAGCCGGGAGGCCGCGCAGATGTCACCGCCGGAGACCGGGGTCTCCCGGATCCGCTGGTGGGTCAGGAAGGTCGGCAGGTGCTCCGGGTGTGCCCGCAGGTACGCCAGGTCCATGAGCGCAAGGTAGCGGTTACCCCGGACATCCGTGTGCCGAGTGACGCCGCAGATCGCCGTTGAGCTGGGCCGATACGCTCCGTATCTGTGGACGGACCGCGTGTCGTCCACAGGGGCGGACGTGGCGGCCCGCGACCGCCCACGCTCCCGGCATGAACTCCACCGAGCCAGCGCGCCTCTCCGTCCGCTCGCCGGCCGACATGGTCGCGGCCGTGCCCTACCTGCTCGGCTTCCATCCCGCCGACAGCGTCGTGGTGGTCGCCGTACGCGGCCGGCGCGTCGTCTTCGCCGCCCGTGGCGACCTGCCCGCTCCGGGCGCCGACCCCGGTCCGGCGGCCCGGCACCTGGCGCAGGTGGTGGCCCGGCAGGACGCCGACGCCGCCACTGTCGTCGGCTACGGTCCGGCCGCCCGGGTGACAGGCGTCGTGGACGCGATCGGCGACGCGCTGACCGCCACCGGGGTGGTGGTACTCGACGCGCTGCGGGTCACCGATGGCCGCTGGTTCTCGTACCTGTGCGTCGAGCCGTCCTGCTGCCCGCCCGAGGGCACCCCGTACGACCTGGCCGCCAGCCAGGTCAGCGCCGCTGCGGTGTTCGCCGGTCAGGTCGCCCTGCCCGACCGGGCCGCGCTCGCCGCGCAGGTGTCCCCGCTCGACGGGCCGGTCCGGCTCGCCATGCGCCGGGCCACCGGTCGGGCGCGCCTCCGCCTGGCCGCGCTCACCGGACGGCCGTCCACGCTGTCGGCAGGGAGCCCGGCCGGAGGCCTGCCAGCCGACAGTTCGAGGGCGGGCGGGGAGCCGCCGGTTCCGGCGGACGGTGCTGGGCCGGAGGGGAAGTCGTCGGTCCCGGTTGGCGGGCCCGGGTCGGGCGGCCAGTCCCAGGTGCCGGCAGGTGGTGCCGGGTCGGGTGGGGAGCCTCGGGCCGTGCGGACGGCGGGCACGGCGGCCGTACGAGCCGCCTTTCGCCGGCAGCGGCGCGGCGAGCGGCTGGACGACGACGAGGTGGCCTGGCTGACAGTGCTCCTCACCCACGTCGCGGTACGCGACCACGCCTGGTCCCGCACCGACGGCCGGGACGAGGACATCAGCCTCTGGACGGACGTGCTGCGACGCGCCGAGCCGGACCTGATCGCCGCGCCGGGCTGCCTGCTCGCGTTCGCCGCCTGGCGCTCGGGGCACGGGGCACTGGCCGCTGTCACCCTGGAACGGGTGCTGTCCGCCCACCCCGGCTACTCGCTCGCGGTGCTGCTCGACGAGGCGCTCCGGCGCGGAGTCGCCCCGTCCGCGCTGGACGGGTGGCCCGGTTCCGACGGCGGCGTGGTGCTGCGGCGCCGCCGACGCCGGCCACGCCGGTGAACGGGTCAGCCGCCGACGCGCGCCGCCCCGGTGTAGACGTTCATGGTCGGCCCGCGAAGGAAGCCGACCAGCGTCATCCCCGCCTCCTCGGCCAGCTCGACCGCGAGCGTGCTCGGCGCGGACACCGCCGCGAGCAGCGGCACGCCCGCCATCCACGCCTTCTGGGTGAGTTCGAAGCTGGCCCGTCCGGAGACCAGCAGCACGTGCCCGGCCAGCGGCAGCCGCCCTTCCCGGGTGGCCCAGCCGAGCACCTTGTCCACCGCGTTGTGCCGCCCGACGTCCTCGCGCAGCACGACCAGTTCCCCGTCGGGGGTGAAGAGGCCGGCGGCGTGCAGGCCGCCGGTGCGGTCGAAGGCGCGCTGCGCGGCGCGCAGCCGGTCCGGCAGCCCGGCGAGCAGGTCGGCGGTGACCACCAGCGGGTCGTCTTGCACCGCGAACTGCGAGCGGGTCCGCACGGAGTCGATGCTCGCCTTGCCGCACACGCCGCACGAGCTGGTGGTGTAGAAGTTGCGCGAAGGGTCGGTGACGGGTTCCGGCACGCCGGGCGAGAGCACCACGTCGACCACGTTGTAGGTGTTCGGGGTCTCCGCCCCGGCGCAGAGCTGCGCGGTGTGCACGTCCTCCGCCGACCGGATCAGCCCTTCGGTGAGCAGGAAGCCGATGGCCAGGTCCAGGTCGTCGCCGGGCGTACGCATCGTCACCGCCAGCGGCCGGCGTCGGCCCGGGCCGGCCGCGCCGACGCGGATCTCCAGCGGCTCCTCCACGGCCAGGGTGTCCTGCCGCCGGATCCGCCCCCGGCCGTCCCCGGCCGCGTCGAGGTCGATCCGCAGCACACCACGCCGATCCGTCGCCCGTCCCATGCCGCCATCCTCCCCGGGCGTCCCGCCGCCCGCACCTCGCCCCACACCTTCCCGCCCCCGGCGACATGTAGTCGATCAAGGCGGGAGAGCGGGCAGGGCCCGAGCCGTGGCTAGTGTGAGGCGATGACGGGGTACGCGGCGATCGTGCTCGCCGGTGGCGCGGCCCGGCGGATGGGCGGCGTGGACAAGCCGGCCCGCGCGATCGGCGGCCGGCCGATGCTGCACCGGGTGCTGGCCGCGGTTGCCGACGCGGACCAGCGGATCGTGGTCGGCCCGGCCGGCCCGGTGTCACAGGGAGTCCGGACCACCCGTGAGGAGCCGCCCGGTGGCGGTCCGGTGGCCGCCACGGCGGCCGGGCTGGCACTGCTCGATTCCGGTACGACGACTGTCGCCCTGCTCGCCGCCGACCTGCCGTTGCTCACCACCGCCGCGGTGGCCGAGCTGCGACGCGCGCTCGCCGCCCCGTCCGCCGGGCCGGCGGACGCTCGGACCGCCGGCCGACCCGGAGTGCTCGACGGGCAGCCACCCGCGCTCGCCTGTTACGTGGACGGCGACGGCCGCCGCCAGCATCTCTGCGCGGTCTGGCGGTTCCCGGCCCTGCGGGCGGCCCTCGACCGGCTCGCCGCGACGCGGGGCGGTTCGCTCGACGGGGCACCGGTACGCGGGCTGCTGGCCGGTGTCGCCGTACGGGAGGTGTCCTGGTCCGGCTCGGGGCCGCCGCCCTGGTTCGACTGCGACACTGACGAGGACGTACGCCGGGCGGAGGAGTGGACGAGATGACGGTGCTGGACGACTGGGTCACGGCGGTCTGCGCCGAACTGGACCTGGACCCGGCGGGGGTGCCCGTGCCGACGGTGCTCGACGTGGCCCGGGACGTGGCCCATCAGGTGGTCCGGCCGGGTGCGCCGGTCACCGCGTACCTGCTGGGGCTGGCGGTGGGGCGCGGCGCGGACCCGGCCGCGGCGGCCGAGCGGCTCAGCGCCCTGGCCGGTTCCTGGCCGGTGGACCTGGGCGGTTCCACGCCTGGGGATTAGCGCCTTGCGCGGGATCCGGTCCCCTTGGCGCGTGGGTAGGGTGGCGGGAACGGACGGAGGCGATCATGACGGCTGACCACCCCTCGGCGCCGGTCGACGAGCCTGCCGGCGGCGCGCCGGAGCACCACGAGTCGATCCTGCTCGACGAGCCGACCACGGCCGATCTGCGGGCGAAGGTCACGGAGGCCTGGCGGGAGTTCGCCCGGGCGCTCGCCGACCGGGTGCGCGGGCTTCCCTCCGGCGGCCACCTGGAGGTCACGCTCGATCCGACGGCCTCGGGCACCGGTGACGCCGTCTACTCGGTGAGTGTGGACGCGGGCGAGGAGGGTCGCCTCTCGGCCCGCGCGGTGGGCAACGCCACGCTGCCGCAGGGCTACCGGCTGGACCGGGCGGCGGTGGCCGACATGGTGGCGCTCGGCTGGTCGCCGCCGGGTGTGGTGCCGGGCTCGGGCGAGCAGTTCGGGCTGGACTGCGGCACCGACGAGGCCACCCGGCTGGCCGCCGTGCTGTCCCGGACGCTGCGTGACGTCTACGGCGCCCCGCATCCGGCCTTCCTCGTCTACCTGGTGCACGACGCCGAGGGCGAGGCGCTGCCGGTGGAACCGCTCGGTACCGCCCGCAGCGAGTTCGGTCCGGACCGCGACGTCGAGGCCGACCTGGACGAGGCGCTGGCCGCGGCGGCGGCCGCGCAGTCCGGCGAGAACGACGTGCTGGCCCTGGAGGAGCGGGTCCGCACGGTCGTGTCGACCATGCTGAAGTCGGCGTCCGACCAGCTTCAGGTCGACTCCGACGGCGACATCAACATCCGGGCCGGCTCGGCCATGGTCTTCGTGCGGGTACGCGACAACCCGCCGCTGGTGGACGTCTTCTCGCCGGTGCTGACCGAGGTCGAGCCGACCGAGCGCCTCTACGTGAAGCTCTCCGAGCTGACCAACCGGATGCCGATCGGCCGGCTCTACTGCGCCGACGACACGGTGTGGGCCTCGATCCCGGTCTTCGGCCGCAACTTCCAACCCACCCACCTGATGCTCGCGGTGCAGGTGATGACCGGTCTCGCCGACGAGCTGGACGACCGCCTGCACGGCGAGTTCGGCGGCAAGCGCTTCTTCGGTGAGGGCGACAAGCCGGCGCGGGCCGAGGAGCACCGCACCGGCATGTACCTCTGAGCGCGGGTCAGCGTACGTCGAGCAGCGTCTTGCCCACTGTCTCCCGGGCCCCGATCGCGGCGTGCGCGGCGGCGGCCCGTTCCAGCGGGAAGCGCTGCCCGATCAGCGGTCGCAGCCGCCCGGCCGCGCCCTCGGCGAGTGCCGCCTGGGTGAGGGCGCGCAGCTCGTCCGGGCCGGGCCGGGGGCTCAGCAGCGTCACCCCGCGCGCGGCGGCGGACTCGGCCGGGATGTCCGCCCAGGCGCCGCCGGCCAGCCCGAAGCTGAGCATCCGCCCGCCGGGGTCCAGCAGGTCGAACGCCTCCCGGGCGAGCGGCCCGCCCACGCCGTCGAACACCACGTCGACGGCGCCCACGGCGTCCCGGACCCGGCCGGTCCAGCCGGCCTGCCGGTAGTCGACGACCACGTCGAGGCCGGCGGCGCGCAGCAGGTCCACCTTGCGGGCGCCACCGGCGGCACCCACCACCACCGCCCCGGCGGTCGCCGCCAGCTGCGTCAGCAGCGATCCGACGCCGCCGGCCGCCGCCTCGACCAGGACCCGGTCGCCGGGCCGCAGCCCGGCCGCCCGCGCCAGCATCAGGGCGGTCCGGCCGTCGGCCATCAGCGCCACCGCCGCGTCGAGCGCCAACCCCGGTGGTACGGGGACAGGCGCGCCCTGGTCGACCACGACGCGCTCGGCGTACCCGCCGGTGCCGCCGGTGGCGGTGACCACGACGCGGCCGGCGAGCGCGGGGTCGGCGCCCGCTCCCAGCGCGGTGATCGTGCCGCCGACCCCGTTGCCGGGGATCACCGGCAGTTCGGCGCGAAACGGCCCGAAGCCGCTGGCCCGGAACATCGTCTCGACGAACGTGATGTTCGCGTGTGCCACGTCGACGTGGACCTGGCCCGGTCCGGGTGCCGGGTCGGGTGCCGTCCCGGGCACGAGCACCTCCGGTCCGCCGAACTCCCGCAACCACACCGCACGCATACCGCCCCCTCGCTTCGAGCCGGTCACCAGTGCACGACATGAAGCCGGGTTGAGGTCAAACCGTCGACGGTCCGACGCCGGGGGACTCGACCAGCCGGGAGAGCACGATGGTGCTGCGGGACGAGGTGACGAACGATTCGGCGCGCAGCCGTTCCAGCGCCTCCTCCAGGTGGGAGATGTCCGCGGCGCGCAGGTGCACGAGCGCGTCCGCCTCGCCGGAGACGGTGTACGCGCCGACCACCTCGGGGTGCCGGCGGGCGGCGGCGCCGATCTGCGCCGGGGTGGTCCGGCCGGCGCAGAACAGCTCGACGAACGCCTCGGTGGTCCAGCCGACCGCGGCCGGGTCGACCACGGCGGTGAATCCCCGGATCACCCCGGCGGATCGGAGGCGGTCGACCCGTCGCTTGACGGCGGGGGCGGAGAGTGACACCCGGCTGCCGATGTCCGCGTACGAGGCGCGAGCATCCGCGACGAGTAACGCAATGATTCGCTGGTCGACCGCGTCTATCTGCAACGTTCCGCTCCCGGGAAGCAATGCTTGTGGCTGTTACCAAAGTTGTACCGTACCTACTCTTGGTGACCGTGAACCAGCAGCGAGTCTCGCGAAAGCGGACATATCTCATGTGCTCGCCCGAGCACTTCGCGGTCGAGTACGCGATCAACCCGTGGATGGACGTGACCACACCGGTCGACGCCGACCTGGCGGTCAAGCAGTGGGACCGGCTGCGGGAGACGCTCGTCGGGCTGGGCCACGAGGTGCACCTGCTCACCGCCGAGGCGGGCCTGCCGGACATGGTCTACGCGGCCAACGGCGCCTTCGTGGTCGACGGCACCGCCTACGGCGCCCGGTTCAAGCACGAGCAGCGGTCCGCCGAGGCCGCCGCGCACCGGGCGTTCTACGAGGAACAGGGCTGGCGGTTCATCGCGCCGAGTGAGACGAACGAGGGTGAGGGCGACTTCGCGTACCTCCCGGAGGCGCACGGCGGTCTGATCCTCGCCGGGCACGGCTTCCGGACCGAGCCGGCCGCGCACGCCGAGGCGCAGGAGGCGCTCGGGCGGCCGGTGGTCTCGCTGCGCCTGGTCGACCCGCGCTTCTACCACCTGGACGTCGCGCTGGCCTCGATCGACGACGAGAACATCGTCTACTACCCGGGGGCCTTCTCCGCCGCCAGTCAGAAGGCGCTGGCCCAGCTCTTCCCGGACGCGATCGTCGCGGACGACGAGGACGTGCTGGCGTTCGGCCTGAACCTGGTGAGCGACGGGCTCAACGTGGTGCTGAACAACGAGGCGACCCGGCTCGCCGGCAAGCTGAAGGCCGCCGGCTACCACCCGGTCCCGGTGGAGCTGGCCGAGCTGAAGAAGGGCGGTGGCAGCGTGAAGTGCTGCATCGCCGAGCTGCGGCACTGAGCGACGCCTCGACGCCGAGGGCGGCCTCCCGGTGGGAGACCGCCCTTGCTCGTGTACGGGGGCCGGTCAGCCCAGCGTCGCCAGCTCGTTGATCACGACGTTGGAGAGCAGCCGGCCGTCGGTCTGCACCCGCCGCAGGTACCACTTCTGCTGCGGCGTACGGGTCTGGTTGAACTGCCACGTGCCGCGCGGGCTGTCCACCTGGCCGACCTTGCCCAGCGCCAGGTTGACCTGCTGCGGTGAGGGGTTCGACCCGGCCAGCCGGATCGCCTTGTCCAGCACCAGCGCGGCGTCGTAGGAGGCCATCGCGTACGTGGTGGGCGCCGAGTTGAACGTCTTGCGGTACGCCGAGGCGAAGATCCGGTTCGCGGTGTTGTTGAGGTCGGCCGAGTAGTTCAGCGCGGTCTCGATGCCGTACGACTGGATCAGCTTGCGCTCGCGGCCCTTCTCCCCGTCGTCGAGCTGGTCGAGCGCGGTGCCCTCGGTGAGGAACCCGGGGGCGTAGATCGGTCCCCGGTAGCCCAGGGCGTAGAGCTGCTTGACGAACTGCACGGCCTGCGCGCCGGAGTAGTGGCAGAACACCGCGTCCGGCTTGCGCTCGAGCGCCTTGCGGATCGGCCCGGAGTAGAGCGTCCGGGAGGGGTTGGGGTCGTCGTCGGTGAAGATCGGGTCCTCGGTGAGCCGGCGGCCCCGCTCGTACGCGCGCCGCAGCCCTTTGACGACGTCCTGGCTGCCCAGGCCGCGGGTGCCGAAGATGGCGATCCGGCTGGAGGCGTCCAGCTTCTGGCGCAGGTACTCGCCGAGCGCCTCGCCGGGCTCGGTCAGCACGTACGACGTGCGCCAGATGTAGACGACGCCCTGGAGCGTCGACGGGGAGGCGTTGGAGCCCAGCAGGGGCACCCGGGCTTCCTCGACCGCGTCCTTGATGCCTGTCATCACGGTCGGGCTGACCACGCCGGTGAGCGCGAGCACGCCCTCCTTGAGCAACCGGTCGACGGCGGCCTTGCCGGTGGCGGCGGTGTCGCCCTCCTCGGCGGTCACGAGCGTGACCGGGTGGCCGGCGATCTGCTGGCCGCGCATGCTGAGGAAGAGCTGGAAGCCGTTGGTGATCTCGTCGCCGATGGCCTTGTTCGCCCCGCTGCCGGGCACGATCAGCCCGACTTTGATCGGGCTGCCGGATCCGGTCTGCTCCCCGTCGTCGTTCCCGGAGCCGCAACCCGCCGCCAGTCCGGTGGTACCCAGCGCGGCCAGCAGTTGCAGCGCCCGCCTGCGGTTCATCTGTGCCACCGAGTTTCCTTCCCGACCGGGTGGCCATGGTGCACACCCCTTCGGCGTTCTACCTGGTCGACGACGCTGCGTCAATGCCCGGAAGATCATCGTGAAGCGACCGCAACGCCTCGACGACCCGGGGCCATGCGGTGGAGCCTGGTGCGATCAGCCCGAAATGCTCACATTTGGACAGCTCAATGAGCGTGGCTGAGCCTCCGGCGGCCTGATCTGCGGCTATCCAGGACCGGCTGATCGCGATGGGAACCTGAACATCTTGATCACCGTGAATGACTACTGTACGTGTTCGCATGGGTACGAGTTTCGACGGATCCGCGGTCGCGTACCGGTCCGGCACGTCGTCCGGGCCGCCGCCGAGCAGCGCGGCCACCGCACCGCCGTCCAGGTCCAGCCGGTACGCCTGCGCGAGGTCGGCCACCGGCGCCAGCGCGAGCACCCCGCCGACCGTCTCCGGGGCGTGCGCGGCCACGTACAGGGCCAGGTGCCCGCCCGCGGAGTGACCGACCAGGATCGGCGGCACGGGCGCCACCCGGCCGGGCAGCGCGGCGGCGGCGAGTTCCGGCAGCGCGGCGATCCCGGCGCGGACGTCGGTGAGCGTGTGCGGCCAGCCGCCGTCCGGCCGGCCGGTCCGCCGGTACTCGATCTGCGCGACCGGGTGGCCGAGCGCGGCGAGCGCCGCCGCCATCGGGCCGGTGTGGGTCCGGTCGTACTCCGCACGCCAGAAGCCGCCGTGCACCACGACGACGAGCGGCCGGGGCGGCCCGTCGCCCGCCGGGAGGCGCAGGTCGGCGCACTGGTCCGGGTGGTCGCCGTAGGAGACCGTGGCATCCGGGGGCGGGGACGGGCGGGTCAGCACCTCGCGCGGGTCGGAGAGCATGCCGCGACGGTAGCGTCCACCGGTCCGGCCGCGTGCACATGGTCGGCGTGGGTAAAGATGGGTGCCATGACCGAAGCGCACTCCGCCGGACACGACGACGAACAGGGCAACGATGGCATCCCCGGCACCGTGGTGGTGGTCGGGCCGGACGGCCGCCCGGTCGGCACGGTGCAGACCGACGAGGGCAAGGGCGAGGACCCGACCCGTCTGGTCGAGCAGCCGGCCAAGGTGATGCGGATCGGCAGCATGATCAAGCAGCTGCTGGAGGAGGTGAAGGCGGCGCCGCTCGACGACGCGAGCCGGCACCGGATGCGGGAGATCCACGAGCGCTCGATCGTCGAGCTGAAGGAGGGCCTCGCCCCCGAGCTGCGCGAGGAGCTGGAGCGGATCTCGCTGCCGTTCACCGAGCAGCAGGCGCCGAGCGAGGGTGAGCTGCGAATCGCGCACGCCCAGCTGGTGGGCTGGCTGGAAGGACTGTTCCACGGCATCCAGGCCGCGCTGGTGGCCCAGCAGATGGCCGCCCGCGTCCAGCTGGAGCAGATGCGTTCCGGCCGCCAGGCGCTGCCGAGCGGCCCGGGTGGCCCGGGCGGCGTGATTCCGGGCATGCCGGGGATGCCCGGCGGCGAGGGCCACGCGCCCGGCCAGTACCTGTGACCTGTCGGCCGGGGCGCCTCACGCGCCCCGGCCGCTCAGTCCACCCCGAAGACCTTCTCCAGGTACGCCGCGACGCCGTCCTCGGTGTTCGGCCCGGTGACCTCGTGTGCGATCTCGCGTACGGCCGGGTGGGCGTTGGCGACGGCCACCGCCCGTCCGGCCCAGGCCAGCATCGGTACGTCGTTGGGCATGTCGCCGAAGGCCAGCACGTCCCGCTCGTCGATGCCGAGCCGCTCCGCGTACCAGGCCAGACCGGCCGCCTTGGTCACGCCGGCGGCGGAGATCTCGATCAACCCGCTGTACGACGAGTGGGTTGCCTCGGCCAGCCCTTCCAGCGCGCCCGCCACCACCCGCACGAAGACGTCCGGGTCCTGCTCACCGGCCCGGGCCAGCAGCTTCACCGCGGGCGCGGCCAGCAGCTCCTCGGGCGACTCGACGGCCCGGATCGCGTCGAGGTCGGCGTCCCAGCGCAGCGGGTAGTGCGCCTCGTGCCGCATCTGCCGGCTGTCCACGATCTCCACCGCGAAGCTCACCTCGGGCACCTCGGCGCGCAGGCGCCGGGCCACCTCCGCCAGCAGCTCCGGGGCGAGCGGGTCGGCCCGCAGCACCTGGTCGGTGACCGGGTCGTAGACCACCGCGCCGTTGGCGCAGATGGCCGGCAGCGGCTCGGCGAGCTGCTCGTACACCATCTGGAGCCAGCGGATCGGACGGCCGGTGACCAGGACCACCGGCGTGCCGGCGGCGTTGATGCGGGCCAGCACCGCGGCGGTACGCGGGCTGAGCGTCCGGTCGTCGCGCAGCAGCGTGCCGTCGATGTCGGAGGCGACGAGGCGAGGTGGATCTTCCATCACCGGGAGAGTAGCCGGTCCAGGTAGACCGCGACCCCGTCGTCGTCGTTGCGCAAGGTGATCTCGTCCGCCGCGGCGCGCACCTCCGGGTGGGCGTTCGCCACCGCCACCCGCGCCCAGCCCGCCCAGTCGAACATCGGCAGGTCGTTCGGCTGGTCGCCGAAGACCAGCACGTCGGCCGGGTCCACGCCGAGGCGCTCGGCGATGACGCTCAGCCCGCTGGCCTTGTCGGTGCGGGGCGGGCAGATCTCGACGAAGTCGAGCCCGGCCTGGGTGAGCGTGGCCACGTCCGGTGGCACGATCGCCCGCGCCGCGGCCAGCAGCTCGTCCACGTGGTGGTCGGCGGTACGCGCGAACGCCTTGATCACGTCGCAGGACAGGCACTCGACCCGGCTGCGCGCCTCGAACCGGTCCGGGTAGGGCCAGCTCGGGTGGTAGTCGCCCCAGAGCGGCGCGTCGTGCTCGTCCGACGCCTCCACCATCACCGTCAGCGGCCCGACCGCTGCCTCCAGGTCTGTGAGGATCCGGGCCAGCACCTCGCCGGGCAGCCGCTCGTCCCGCAGCACCAGGGGCCCCTCCGGGTCGCTCTGGTCCACCACCCGGCCGCCACCGGCCATCACGAGGAAGTCCGCGGCCCGGATGTCGTTGCGGGTGAGTTCGGTCAGGCGGGGTCCGCGGCCGGTCGCGCCGACCACGGGGATCCCGGCGGACCGCACCCGGTCCAGCACCCGATGGGTGTACGCGGAGACGGTCTCGTCGCTGCGGACGAGCGTGCCGTCGAGGTCGGTGGCGATCAGCTTGGGCAGTCCCGGGCGGGTCATGGTTCCTCCTTCGCCCGCCGCCGTCACGCCGGCCGACCAGGTCCTCGGTGCCGCGACCATGGGACGGCGGGCAGCAACCGTATCTCGCGGAACGGTCGGCAACCACGGCTTTCCGGCGAATCGGCGGCGAAGCTCCGGTGGCCGCCGGACGCGCTGCCGGACCTGATTCAGTAGGACCGTTCGGGGCCGGCGAACGGCACCGTGGGCTGCACCGTCAGGTCCGCCGGGGCCGGGGGCACGTCGTCCTCGTCCGCCCGGCGGCGGTCGGGCCGGTCGTCGTCCGGCTCCCCGTCGGTGGGCGCCCCGCCGACCGCCCGGCCGGCCAGGTGCAGCGCGGCCGCCAGCAGCGCGACGGCGACGAACGCGCTGACCAGGCCGCGTCCGTGCTCGACCTCCAGGCGCTGCTCGCCGACGAAGAACAGGATGCGCCGGGCCAGTTTTTCGAGCGAGGCGGCGGTCGCGACCAGCACCCCGAGCACACCCGCTGCGAGACCCAGCCCGGCCAGCCGGGCGTGCTGCCGCACCGCAGGGGCGCCGCGCAGCGCCAGTCCCACCGCGACCGACAGCCCGAGCAGCCCCACGAGGTACGTCGTACCGAACCCGCCGATCTCGGAGATGCCGCTGGTCAGCCGCGCGGGCGCGTCGTCGCCCCGGGTCTCGGCCGGCACCGTGATCGCCAGCCACTCACCGAGCAGCGAGGCGATCGCGGCCACCGCGCCGAGCCCGGTGAGCACGGGCGGCAGGCGGCGGTCCCGGCCCAGCGCGGCGAGCGAGCGCGCGGCCCGGCCGGACGGCTTCGGCTCGGCGTCGCCCCACTCGACGATCGTGGTGTCGTCGGACCGGTTGTCCTGCATGGGGATCCGCTTGTCCTGCCGGGGAACGGGGAGATCCTGCGACATGGCCACCCTTCCCGTGCGCGGGCCTGCGTCGAATCATGGCACAGCCCGCTCCCGACGGCCGGGATCGCGACCCCGAGGTCCGGTGCGGGGCGGCCCGCTTTCGGTTAGCGTCGGTGCCATGCCTATCCGTACCGCATCCGCTCGCTGGCAGGGCAACCTCACCGAGGGGTCCGGCACCGTCCGCACCGGCAAGGGCGGCCTGTCCGGCAACTACTCCTTCAAGTCGCGCTTCGAGGAGGGCGAGGGCACCAACCCCGAGGAGCTGATCGGCGCCGCGCACGCCGGCTGCTTCTCGATGGCCCTCTCCAAGCAGCTCGCCGACGCCGGCGCCCAGGAGACGGCGGTGGAGACCACCGCCAAGGTGCACTTCGACAAGACCGACGCCGGCATGACCGTGACCCGCATCGACCTGGAGACCGTGGGCCAGGTTCCGGGCATCGACCAGGCCGAGTTCACCAAGCTCGCCGAGGCGGCCAAGGAGAACTGCCCGATCTCCCGGCTGCTGTCCCCGGGCGCGCAGATCACGCTGAACGCCCGTCTGGCCTGACATCGCGTACGGCACGGCGGGGGTGTCCTGCGGGACGCCCTCGCCGTGCGGTGTGCCCGATCCGGAGGGAGTGACCGGGCCGCGTGGCCGTGGAGATGAGCCGGGACCGGTTCGAGGAACTGGTCGGCGAGGCGCTCGACGAGGTGCCCGAGGAACTGCTCGGGTTGATGAGCAACGTGGTCATCCTGGTGGAGGACGACCCGCCGCCGGGCGAGGACCTGCTCGGCCTGTACGAGGGGCATTCGCTCACCTCTCGCGGCTGGGACTACTCCGGCGTGCTGCCCGACCGCATCCTGATCTACCGCAACCCGATCCTGGCGATCTGCGACAGCGACGACGACGTCGTCGACGAGGTGGCGATCACCGTGGTGCACGAGATCGCCCACCACTTCGGCATCGACGACGAGCGCCTGCACGCCCTGGGCTGGGGCTGACCGGCCTCCGGCGCGTCGCCACCCGGCTGATTCCGGCGGTTGCGCCGGTCCCCTAACCTGCGGATCAGGCACATCCTGATGCAGGAGGAAAACCCATGCGCAGCGCGCTGTTCTCCGCGGAGAACCTTGAGAAGGAGTCCCAGCAGCCGGGCATGCGGTTGCAGAACGCCAAGATGCTGAAGATCGAGCTGAACGGCGAGGCGATGGCCCGGGTCGGGTCGATGGTCGCCTACCAGGGGCAGGTGCAGTTCCAGGCCCTCGGCTCCGGCGGCATCGGCAAGTTCATCAAGCAGCGGCTCACCGGTGAGGGCGTGCCGCTGATGAAGCTCTCCGGGCGCGGCGACGTCTTCCTCGCCGACTTCGCCAAGGACGTGCACATCATCGACCTGGAGCCGGGCGACGCGCTGTCCATCAACGGCTCCAGCGTGCTGGCGTTCGACTCGACGCTCCAGTACGACATCAAGATGGTCGGCGGCGCCGGTTTCGCGTCCTCGTCCGGCCTGTTCAACTGCGTCTTCACCGGCCACGGCCGGATCGCCATCACCACCAAGGGCACCCCGGTGGTGCTCAACGTGGACGCGCCGACGTACGTGGACCCGCAGGCGGCGGTCTGCTGGTCGGCGAACCTCCAGACCGGCTACCACCGTGCCGAGCAGCTCGGTCTCGGCACGCTTCTCGGCCGCAGCACCGGTGAGGCGTTCACGATGAGCTTCGCCGGTCAGGGCTTCGTCGTGGTCCAGCCCTCGGAGGAGCCTCCGGTGGCCGGCAGCGGCTCCCAGCAGCAGGGCGGCGTGCTCGGCGGCCTGCTTCAGTGACCCTCCGGTGCCCGGGGCGTCCGCCGAGGTCGCCCCGGGCCGGTCAGCTCAGCTCGCCCGACCGCAGCCGGGCCACCCAGGCCGCCGCGTCGGCGTAGTCGGCGTCGGTGAGCCCGGGCGGCACCGGCGCCTGCTGGTCACCCGGCGCCGTGCTCCAGCGGTGCCGGGGGTACGACCCCAGGAACCGCACGTCGGCGCAGACCCGGCGCAGCCCCTGCAACGCCTCGCCGAGGCGTACGTCGGCGACGTGCCCGGCGCAGTCCAGGAAGAACACGTAGCGGCCGAGTGCCTCGCCGGTCGGGCGGGACTCGATCCGGGTCATGTTCACGCCGCGCACCGCCAGTTCCATCAGCACCGCCAGCAGCGCGCCCACCCGGTCGTGGGCGAGGCACACCGCGAGCGAGGTGAGGTCGTCGCCGGTGGGCGCGCTGCTGGCGGTG
>NZ_WBKS01000049.1:0-37114 GCF_008868145.1 Micromonospora sp. AMSO1212t | reverse complement strand
CAGTGACGTGCAGGAACGGGGTCACCCGGACCAAGCCGACGGATCCGCTCCAGGACAGCAACGTCGGTCAGGCGGTGAGTCAGACCAGGCCGGGTGACCCCACCCCTACATCCTCACTGTCAGGCGGGCTGGAGGCGGGGCTCCACCCAGCCGGTCTCGGTCAGGTGCTCCATCACCTTCCCGATGGCCTCCTCGACGCTCAGATCCGAGGTGTCCACCACCAGGTCGGCGTCGGTGGGCTCCTCGTACGGGTCGTCGATGCCGGTCATTCCGGTGATCAGGCCGGCCCGGGCGCGGGCGTACAGCCCCTTGCGGTCGCGCTGCTCGCACACCGCCAGCGGCGTCGCGACGTGGACCAGCAGGAAGCCTGCCCCGGCCGTCTCCGCCATCTCCCGGGCGGTGGCACGGGCCGCCGCGTACGGCGCGATCGGGCAGCAGATGCCGACGCCCCGGTGCCGGGCGATCTCGGCGGCCACCCAGCCGATCCGGCGTACGTTGAGATCCCGGTCGGCCTTGCCGAACCCCAGCCCGGCGGAGAGTTCCCGCCGCACCACGTCGCCGTCGAGCAGCGTGATCGTACGGTCGCCCTGCTCACGGAGCACGTCGGCCAGCCCACGGGCGATCGTCGACTTGCCCGAGCCGGACAGGCCGGTCAGGAAGATCACCAGACCCCGGTGCCGCCGCGGTGGGCGGGCCCGCGTCAGTTCCTTGGCCACCGCCGGCGGGGTGTGCCACTCGGGCAGCGGGAAACCGCGGTCCAGCAGGTCGTCGATCTCCCGCGTGCTCAGCGCCAGCCGCCGGTTGCGCGGCGGGATGTCCTCGCGCCAGCGCCACTGCCCGTCCCGGTTGTCGTAGGCCAGCTCGCGGGGCACCAGCACGCGCAGGCCGGCGCCGGAGAGCATGCCCTCGGTGGAGAGCAGGTGGGTCACCCCGTACGCGGCGGCGACCCGGGCCCGCAGCAGCGCGTCGCTGATCTCGTCGCGCCGCCGGGCCAGCGGCACCGCCACGAGCGTCGCCGGGGGCATCCGGTCGCGGGCGGCGAACACGGTGCGCACCAGCGACTCGGCCGGCAGGCCGCCGATCGACTCCTCGCCCACCGGGATCATCACCAGCAGGTGCGCGCCGAGCGTACGGGCCGCGTGCGCGATCTGCGCCAGCTGCGGCCGGTGCAGCGGGCGGTCGGCGAACACGCCGAGCACCCGGCCCGGCGGCAGCAGCCCGCGTACCTCGTCGGGACCGCGCCGCAGCCGCTGGAACGGCCCGTGGCCGCCGTCGCCCAGACGGCGCACCATGCCCCCGACACCCACCATGCCCTCGCGGCCCGGCCAGACGTCGGTCACGTCCATCGCCGCCACCGGTGCGCCCTCGCCGTCGGTGAGCACCACCGCCCGGCGGGCCGGGTCGGCCGGGTCCAGCCCGTCGGCGAGCGCCGCCGGCACCTGGAGCGTCACCGGCACCGGCCACGGTGTGCCGTCGGCCAGCCGGCCGCGCCGGTTCAGCGAGGCCAGGTCGGCCCGGCTCATGAAACCGGTGAGCGGTGCGTACGCCCCGCTCAGCAACAACTGGAGATCGGCCAGCTCAGCGGGTCTGGGCGCGTACGACGGCGCATCCCGCAGAACGTCCTCGGGCAGCAGCCACCCGTTGCTCATGGAACCCCCAACTCGCCGGCCGGCACACAGTTTCGCAGCCCACCGGCGATCGGTCGAGAGCGCCACCCGGCCTCCCGGTGATCGCGTGTCCGGCGACCGCGCCGAGGACGAGCCGGGGTCACCGAATCCTTACCGGCGGGCCCCGGCCGGTCGATCGTGCGAACGGCTGCCTGCGCGCGCCGACCGGCCGAGCGCGCGGTCCCGTATCCGACGGACCGCGCGGCGGAGACGGGACCGGAGCCGGCGCGAGTCCTCCACGCGGGGCACGCCGCCGTCGGCCGCGCAGCGCACCACGAGCGGCAGGCGGGCGTCCAGCGCCCAGCCGGCCTGGATCACCCGGGCCCGGATCTCCCAGGTGCCCCGGGTACGGCCGCCGCCCAGCGCCGAGAAGTCGGCAGTGGCGGTGCTGCGGTGGCGCACCCGGGTGGCCCCGACCCGCTCGGTGGTGGCGACGACAGGCAGGAAGAACTCCTCCCGGGTCTCCCGGCGGCGGACGACGACGTCGGTCCTCGCCCCGCCGGCCCGCATCACGACCCCGGCCGGCACCGCCTCGGCCACCGGGAGCACCGGCAGCCCCTGGTCGTCGAAGCGCAGCGGCTCGTCACCAGCGCGCAGGTCGGCGGAGACGGAGACCGTCAGCGTCCGCCCCTCGACCCGCCACCCGTCGACTGTGGCGTGGGCCCGGACGCTCACCTCCCACTCCGCCAGCCGGCGCAGGTCCGCCACCCGTCCCTGCGCGGCGAGGTGCGCGATCACCTGGAACATCGGCGGCAGCCCGGCGACCGCCTCCGGCGTGAACCGCTCCCCGACGAGCCGGCCCACCTCGCCGGCCACCTGGTCGGCCCACTGCTCCGGCGCGCTCAGCAGGGCCTGCCCGCGCAGCCGGCTCAGCATCTCCTTGCGCAGCCAGCGCCGGTGCAGCCGGAGGCGGGCCGCGGCGGGCGGCCGGTGCGCGTCCACGATGTCCAGCGCCGCCCGGAGAGCCGCGTAGTACTCGGCCGGGTCCATCCGGGTGGCCGTGACGTTGCCCGCGTCCACCCGGCGGACGTGGTGGTAGCAGGGGTGGTCGGCCAGCACGCAGACGCGCTCGGCGCGCAGGTAGGCCGCCGCCATCAGCCGGTGGTCCTCCAGGCGGCGGGGGCGGCCCTCGGGGAACCGCAGCCCGTGCCGGTCGAGGAAGGACCGCCGGAACAGCTTGTGACAGGTCATGCTGTCGGCCAGCGGCGCGTTCGCCAGCGTGGCGTCGAACCGGTTCTCCCGGAACAGCTCCCGCGGGACGCCCCGCCGGTGCCCGATCATCCGGCCGACGACGATGTCCGCGTCGTGTTCCCGGGCGCAGGCGTGCAGGCGGGCCAGCGCCTCGTCGCCGAACCAGTCGTCGTCGTCGGCGAAGAAGACGTACTCGCCGCGTGCCTGCTCCAGCCCTCGGTTGCGCGGGTGCGACGGCCAGCCCGAGTGCTCCAGGTGCAGCACCCGCACGTGCGGGTCGGCGGCGGCCAGCTCGTCCAGGCGCTGCGGGGTCCCGTCGGTAGACCCGTCGTCGGCGAAGACGACCTCGTACGAACCGGACGGCAGTCCCTGCCGTGGCAGCGACGCGACGAGCGGATCGAGGTTCGCGCCGCAGTTGTACGTGGGCACCACCACACTCACCACCGGCCGGTCCGCACCGTCGCTCATGTCGCCCCCCGTCGAGTCGGCCCCCACACGGTGGCAGCTTCCCCGAGCGGTCGCCACCCCGTGTCCGCCACCTAGGGGCTGCGGCGGCCGAGGATCAGGGGATCGCAGGGGTCAGGAAGGGCTCCGGGCCAGCGCCGGAGTTCTACGCTGAACGGCGTGACACTGCTCGCGACCGAGTCGCTGACCAAGACGTACGGAGGCCGGGTCACCGCGTTGGCCGACCTCACCGTGTCGGTCGAGCCGGGGATCATCGGGCTGGTGGGCGCGAACGGCGCCGGCAAGTCCACTCTGATCAAGATCCTGCTGGGTCTGCTCCCGCCGACCAGCGGCCGGGTACAGGTGCTCGGCCTCGACCCCACCACCGACCCGGCCGCGGTCCGCGCCCGGGTCGGCTACATGCCCGAGCACGACGCCCTCCCGCCCGACCTGTCCGCCGCCGAGCTGGTCACCCACCTCGGTCGGATCAGCGGGCTGCCGCGCACCGTCGCCCGGGAACGGGCCTCCGAGGCGCTGCGCCACGTCGGTCTGCACGAGGAGCGGCACCGGGCCGTCGGTGGCTACTCCACCGGCATGAAGCAGCGGGTCAAGCTCGCCCAGGCGCTCGTACACGATCCCGATCTGCTGCTGCTCGACGAGCCGACCAACGGCCTCGACCCGGCCGGCCGGGACGCCATGCTCGCGCTGATCCACCGGATCGGCACCGAGTTCGGCATCTCGGTGGTGGTCTGCTCGCACCTGCTCGGCGAGGTGGAGCGGATCTGCGACACGCTCGTCGCCATCGACGGCGGCCGGCTGCTGCGTGCCGACCGGGTGTCCGCCATGACCACCGCCACCGACGTGCTCGCCGTCGAGGTGAGCGAGGGCACGGAGGAACTGGCCGCCCGGCTCGCCGCGCTCGACCTGCCGGTGACCCGCGACGGGCGGCTGCTGCTCGTCCCGCTCGCCGACGACGCCACCTACGACCAGATCCTCGGCGCGGTCGCCGAGCTGGACCTGCCGCTGCACCGGCTGGACCAGCGGCGGCACCGGGTGGCCGAACTCTTCGCCGCGAGGGAGCCCAGCCATGTCTGACGCGACCGGGGTCATCCACGACATCGGCTACCAGCGCTACACCGGTCCGCGGCTCGGCCGCCGGCAGGTCTTCGGCGCGCTCTACCTGCACGGCGTGCGTACCGTCTTCGGGCTGGGCCGCAGCGCCAAGGCCAAGATCTTCCCGTGGCTCGTGGTCTCCGTGGTCACCGTGGTGGCCGCCGGGGTCACCGCGGTACGCAGCCAGATCGGCGAGGTGGTGATGACGTACGCCCAGTTCGCCGACGCGATGAGCTGGCTGGTCATCTTCTTCGCCGCGGTGGCCGCGCCCGAACTGGTGTCCCGCGACCTGCGCAGCGGCGTGCTGCCGCTGTACTTCTCCCGGCCGCTGCCGCGCGGCGACTACGCCCTGTCCAAGCTGCTGGCGCTCGTCACCGCGCTCTGGCTGCTGCTCGGGGGCCCGCAGCTGGTGATGTTCCTCGGCGCCGCGTTCACCACGAACCGGGGCGTACGCGGGGTGTGGGACGAACTGCTCGACCTGCTGCCCGGCCTGCTCTACGCCGGGCTCTGGGCGGTGGTGTTCGCCTCGATCGCCCTGCTGGTCGCCTCGCTCACCGGCAAGCGCGCGTTCGCCGCCGGCGGCATCGTGGCGGTCTTCCTGATGACCACGCCGGTGGTCGGCGTGCTGTCCATCCTGCCCTCGGCCACCGTCAACGAGCTGGCCTTCCTCGCCTCCCCGCCGACGCTCGTCGGTGGCGTGGGCACCTGGGCGCTCGGCGACGCGCTCACCCAGGGACAGGGCGGCGGCATGCCGATCGGCGACTTCGGGCCGGTCTACGCCGCAGTCGCCGTGCTGCTGGTCGCCGGCTGCGTCAGCCTGCTGCTCCTGCGATACCGGAAGGTGGCCGCCCGATGACGGCGATCAGCACCCAGTCGACGGCCGGTGCGCCCGCCGCCGCGACGAGCACGCTCGACCTGGTGGGCGTCTCCCGCTGGTACGGCAACGTGGTGGCGGTCAACGACGTCACCATGCGGCTCGGCCCCGGCGTGACCGGCCTGCTCGGTCCCAACGGCGCCGGGAAGACCACGCTGCTGCACATGATGGCGGGCTTCCTGTCCGCGTCCCGGGGCACCGTGACCCTGGACGGGGAGCCGACCTGGCGCAACCCCGCCGTCTACCGGCGTCTCGGCCTGGTCAGCGAGCGCGAGGCGGTGCACACGTTCCTCAGCGCGTACGAGTTCGTGCTCGCCAGCGCCAAGCTGCACCGGCTGCCCGACCCGGAGGCCGCGACCCGGCGGGCGATCGAGCTGGTCGAGATGGAGGACGCGCAGACCCGGCGGATCGGCACCTACTCCAAGGGCATGCGGCAGCGCACCCGGGTCGCCGCCGCGCTCGTGCACGACCCGCAGGTGCTGCTGCTCGACGAGCCGTTCAACGGGATGGACCCGCGCCAGCGGCTGCACATGATGGCGCTGCTGCACCGGCTCGGCGACGCGGGGCGGACCATCCTGTTCAGCTCGCACATCCTGGAGGAGGTCGAGCAGGTCTCCGGCACGGTCCAGGTGATGGTGGCCGGCCGGCTCGCCGCCTCCGGCGACTACCGGACCATCCGCCGCCTGATGACCAACCGGCCGCACGTGTTCGCGGTGCGCTCCACGGACGACCGGGCGCTGGCGGTGGCGCTGATGGCCGAGGCGTCGGTCTCCGGCGTCGAGCTGGGCCGTACCGGCCTGACGGTCAAGGCCGGCGACTACGGCGCGTTCACCCGGGCACTGCCCCGGATCGCGCTCCGGCACGGCATCCGGGTCCGGCAGCTCCTGCCGGAGGACGAGTCGCTGGAGAGCGTCTTCTCGTATCTGGTGGAGGCATGATGTCGACAGTCACCTGGATCACCGCGCGCGGCCTGTTCGGCCGGAGCCGGTTCCTCATGCTGCTGCCGTTGCCGCTGGTCCTGATCGGCCTGGCGGTGCTCTGCCGGTCGCTCGGCGTCGACCCGGGCCAGTGGGGACCGCCAGTGCTCGTCGGCCTCGGCCTCGCGGTGGTGCTGCCGGTCGTGGCGCTGATCGTGGGCACCGGCGTGCTCGGCGCGGAGATCGACGACGGCACCGTCGTGCACATCCTCACCAAGCCGCTGCCGCGCTGGCAGATCGTGCTGCCGAAGCTGGCGGTCGCGGCCGGCGTCAGCGCGGTCACAGTGGGCATCCCGATCTACGTCGCGGGCGTGCTCGCCGATTCGGTACGCCTCGGACTCGCACTGGTCGCCGCCTCGGCGGCGGGCGCGCTGGCGTACTCGGCGCTGTTCCTGGCGCTCAGCCTGGTGACCCGTCGGCCGGTGCTGCTCGGCCTGGTCTACGTGCTGATCTGGGAAGGGCTGCTGGGCCGGTTCGTCGGCGGCACCCGGGTGCTGTCGATCCAGCAGTGGGTGATCGCCCTGGCCGACCGGATGGCGCCGACGCCGCTGCTCGGCACCACCGTTTCGGTGCCGGTCGCGGCGGTGCTCACCGCCCTGGTGGCGGTCGGGTTCACGGTGCTGGCGATCGACCGCCTGCGTTCGTTCAGCGTGGCCGGCGAGACGAGCTGAACCCCGGGGCGGAACCCGTTTTCCGGCACGAGCGCCGGAAAACGGGTTCTGCCCTGCCGTGTCCGGTCTGTTAGTTTGCGGCGGCTACGCACACCGACACGGGGAGAACACCTTGCGTTCAGCTCGCCTCGCCCTGCTGGCTCCGGCCGCGGTCGCGATGATAGTCATGTCCGGCTGCGGCGACGACGACAAGCCCTCGGCCGGGCCGGCGGCGCCCTCCGCCCCCGCCGCCACCTCCGTGCCGCCGGTGACCCCGGCGCCGGCGGGCCTCGACGAGGCCACCCGGAAGACCTGCGCGAAGGCGGGGAAGGACATCACGGCCGCCCTCAAGGAGGTGGCCGAGGCGGAGAAGATCGGCCCGCCGGCCGGCCACTCGGCGGTCAGCGCCCAGTACTCGGCGGGCGCGGCCACCCTCTACACGCACGCCTTCACCAGCAGTGACGAGGTGAACGCCGCGGTGAAGGGGGTCGCCACCGCCATGACCGACCTCGCCGACACCTGGGCCAAGGCGCCGGGCAAGTCGCCGAGCAAGGCGGATCTGGCTACCGCCCGGGACAAGCTCAAGGCGGCCTGCGCGGCCGAGTGAGGCATGCACCGCCGAGGGCGGCCGGCGTCACGCCGGCCGCCCCTCGGCGTACCTGACGGATCAGAACGCGCAGGCGACGACCAGTTCGGTCGTGCGGTCGGGCAGCATGTCCAGCTTGGCGATCCGGCCCGCTGCCCGCAGGTCGTCGGCGACGGTACCGAGCTGGTCGAGCACGGCCGCCGGTCCGAGCGCCTCGGCCAGCGGCACGTCCGCCTTCATCGACAGCTTCCGTTCCGACTTGGCGCGGCGCACCTGACCCAGCGCGTCCGCCGCCAGCCGCAGCAGGTCCGGGTCACCCGGCGCCTCCATCGCGCGGCCCACCTCGTACGTGGTCGGCCAGGGCGCGCGGTGCACCGACCCGTACCGCCACCACGACCAGACCTCCTCGGTGACGAACGGCAGCACCGGCGCGAACAGGCGCAACTGCACCGACAACGCGGTCGCCAGCGCCGCCCGGGCCGAGTCCGCCGCCGGCCCGGTGCCGTAGGCGCGCTCCTTCACCAACTCGATGTAGTCGTCGCAGAACCGCCAGAAGAACGCCTCGGTGGCCATCAGGGCGGCCGTGTGGTCGTACCCGTCGAAGGCGGTGGTCGCGGTCGCGACCACGCCGGACAGTTCGGCGAGCATCGCGGTGTCCAGCGGTCGGGTCGCCGCGGCCCGCAGCGCGTCGGCCGCGCCCAGCCCGAGCGCGAACCGCGATGCGTTGAGCAGCTTGGTGGCCAGCCGGCGGCCCACCTTGACCTGGGCCGGGTCGAAGGCGAGGTCCATGCCCGGTTTGCCGTTGGCGGCCCAGTAGCGGACCGCGTCGGACCCGTTGCGCTCCAGCAGCGCCATCGGCGTGACCACGTTGCCCTTGGACTTCGACATCTTCTTGCGGTCCGGGTCGAGGATCCAGCCGGAGAGCACCGCCGTGTGCCAGGGCAGCGCGCCGTGCTCCAGGTGGGACCGGGCCACGGTGGCGAACAGCCAGGTGCGGATGATGTCGTGCCCCTGCGGGCGCAGGTCCATCGGGAAGACCCGGGCGAACAGGTCCGGATCGGTCTCCCAGCCGCCGACGATCTGCGGGGTCAGTGACGAGGTGGCCCAGGTGTCCAGCACGTCCGGGTCGCCGGCGAAGCCGCCGGGCCGGCCGCGCTGCGACTCCTCGTAGTCGGGCGGCGACTCGCTGCTCGGGTCGATCGGGAGTGTCGCCTCGTCCGGTGTGAGAGGGTGGGACCAGTCCGGCTCGCCAGTGTCGTCGAGCCGGTACCACACCGGCACCGGCACGCCGAAGAACCGCTGCCGGCTGACCAGCCAGTCACCGATGAGGCCGCCCACCCAGTGCTCGTAGCGGTGCCGCATGTGCTCCGGCACCCAGCGCAGCTCCCGGCCCCGGGCCAGCAGTTCCTCGCGCAGGCCGGCGTCCCGGCCGCCGTTGCGCAGATACCACTGCCGGGTCGAGACGATCTCCAGCGGTCGGTCGCCGCGCTCGTAGAACTTCACCGGGTGGGTGATCGGCCGCGGCTCGCCGACCAGGTCGCCCGCGTCGGCGAGCAGCTCCACGAGCGTCCGCCGGGCGCCGTTGACCGTCTGTCCGGCCAGCGCCGCGTAGGGCTCCGCCGGCACGCCGGCCGGCGGCTCCGGCAGCAGGCGCCCGTCCCGGCCGATCACCACCCGGGTGTCCAGCCGCAGCTCACGCCACCAGGTCACGTCGGTCAGGTCACCGAACGTGCAGACCATCGCGATGCCCGTGCCCTTGGCCGGGTCCGCCAGCGGGTGCGCGCGCACCGGCACCTCGACCCCGAAGACGGGGGTACGCACGGACGCGCCGACCAGGCCGGCGTACCGCTCGTCGTCGGGGTGGCAGACGAGCGCAACGCAGGCCGGCAGCAGCTCCGGCCGGGTGGTGTCGATCAGCACCTCGCGGCCGTCCGGACCGGCGAACCGCAGCCGGTGGTACGCGCCGGGCCGCTCCCGGTCCTCCAGCTCCGCCTGCGCGACAGCGGTGCCGTACCCGACGTCCCACAGCGTCGGCGCCTCGGCCTGGTACGCCTCGCCCCGGGCCAGGTTGCGCAGGAACGCGCGCTGGCTGGCCGCGCGGGCCGCCGAGCCGATCGTGGTGTACGTCAGCGACCAGTCCACCGACAGGCCGAGCCGCCGCCACAGCGCCTCGAACGCCTTCTCGTCCTCCACCGTGAGCAGCTCGC
The DNA here is from genome assembly GCF_008868145.1 of Micromonospora sp. AMSO1212t. Lineage (NCBI taxonomy): Bacteria > Bacillati > Actinomycetota > Actinomycetes > Micromonosporales > Micromonosporaceae > Micromonospora > Micromonospora sp. AMSO1212t. Next base: position 27,405 of record NZ_WBKS01000049.1, on the reverse strand, counting down.
ACAGTTCGATGAAGTTGCGCCGGGAGATCGCTGTCGGGTTCTTTCGGGCCGCGTCGTCCACGGGTGCGGCCGGCGGGCGCCAGTTGCCGTCGTACGGCAGCGCCGGGTCGGGACGCACGCCGTAGACGTTCTGCACCCGGCGTTCGGTGGGCAGCCCGTTGTCGTCCCAGCCCATCGGATAGAAGACGGTCCGCCCGCGCATCCGCTGGAACCGGGCCACCGTGTCGGTGTGCGTGTACGAGAAGACGTGCCCCATGTGCAGTTCGCCCGACACGGTCGGCGGGGGAGTGTCGATCGCGTATACGTCCGGCCGCTCCTTCGTGCGGTCGAACGCGTACGTGCGGTCGGACTCCCAGCGGCGGGCCCAGGTCTCCTCGAGGCCGTCCAGGCTCGGACGCTCGGGGACGCCGCCGCGGGCGCTGATCGTCGTGTCGGTCATCAGCCGATGGTAGGCAGCCACCCCGCCGCACTCCACGACTTTCCCCACCCTGCGCGTCCTCGGCGATCTTGCACTTGCCGCCCCGGCACAAGTCACTTTCCGGGCATCTCTCGGACCGCAAGTGCAAGATCAACTAGGACCGGAGGGGAGGGCTAGAGCAGCGAGTCGCGCCACTGGCGGTGCAGGGCGGCGTAGCGGCCGTCGGCGGCGATCAGCTCGGCCGGCGGGCCGTCCTCCACGATCCGGCCGTCGTCGAGCACCAGCACCCGGTCTGCCGTCTCCACTGTGGAAAGGCGATGGGCGATCACCAGGGCGGTGCGGTCGCGCAGCACGTTGTGCAGGGCCCGCTGCACCAGCCGTTCGGTCGGCACGTCGAGCGACGAGGTCGCCTCGTCCAGGATCAGCACCCGCGGGTCGGCGAGGAACGCGCGGGCGAACGCGACGAGCTGCCGCTGCCCGGCGGAGAGCCGTCCGCCACGCCGGTGCACGTCGGTGGCGTACCCGTCGGGCAGCGCGGCGATGAAGTCGTGCGCGCCGATCGCCCGCGCGGCAGCCACCACCGCGTCGTCGTCGGCGTCCGGCCGGCCGAACCGGATGTTGTCCGCCACGGAACCGCTGAACAGGTGGGTCTCCTGGGTCACCAGCACCACCGCCCGGCGCAGCTCGGCGTCGGTCAGGTCGCGCAGGTCCACCCCGTCCAGCCGGACCGCGCCCGCGTCCGGGTCGTGGAAGCGGGCCACCAGCTTCGCGACCGTGGACTTCCCGGCGCCGGTCGGCCCGATCAGCGCCACGGTCTGCCCGGGCGGCACGGTCAGGTCCAGGCCGGACAGGATCGGCGTCTGGCGGCGGTAGCCGAAGCCGACGGCGCGGAACGTGACCGCCCCGCGCGGGGGCCCGGCCGGCAGCGGCACCGGCCGGGCCGGTTCGGCCACCGCCGGGCGCTCGTCCAGCACCCCGGCCAGTTTCTCCAGCGCGGCGGTCGCCGACTGGAGCGAGTTGTAGAACTGACTCAGCTCCTCCATCGGCTCGAAGAACCGGCGGAGGTAGAGCAGGAACGCGGCGAGCACACCCACCTCCACGCCGCCGCCCAGCACCCGCCACCCGCCGTACCCGAGCACCACCGCCGTGGTCAGGTTGCCGATCAGCCGGATGCCCGGCGAGTAGATCGCGATCAGCCGGAACGCGCGCAGGCTGGAACGCCGGTAGTCGTCGTTCACCGCGCCGAAGATGTGGTCGTTGCGGTCCTCCCGCCGGTACGCCTGCACGGCCCGGATGCCGCGCAGCGACTCGACGAAGTGCACGATGACCAGCGCCACCGCCTCCCGGGTACGCCGGTACGCCCCGGCCGAGGCGCGGGCGAACCAGCGCGACAGCACGAACAGGAACGGGAAGGCGAGCAGCGTCACCGCCGCCAGCGGCAGGTCCAGCCAGAGCAGGATGCCCGCAACGGACAGCACGGACAGCCCGGCCATCACCAGCTTGTCGATCCCTCCGTCGACCAGTTCGGCGATCGACTCCAGGTCGCTCGTCAGCCGGGACACCATCCGCCCGGACGTGTAGCGCTCGTGGAACCCGACGTCGAGGCGGAGGAAGTGCCCGTACACCCGGCGGCGCAGGTCGAGCAGGACGGCCTGGCCGATCCGGGCGGCGAGGGTGAGGAACGCGCGCCGGGCCGCGTACTCGACGGTGGTCGCGACCACGAAAGCGGCGGCGACAGCGATCAGGGGGCCGGGATCACCGGCCCGCAGCGGCCCGATGCCCCGGTCGATGCCGAGCATGACCAGGTACGGCCCGGCCATCGCGGCGGCGTTCTGGGCCAGCAGCAACGTCACCGCCAGCCCGAGCGCACGCCGGTGCGGGCGCAGCAGCCGCCGCAGCAGGTCCCGGCTGCGGGCCCGCAGCCGGGTCACCGCCGCCGGGGACGAGTCCTCGGCCCGGCTGCGGTCGGCATCCGGGTCGGTGGCCCGCCCTCGCCAGCGCGACAGGTCCGCGTCCGGAGCGGTGCCGCCCGGCCCGGTCGTCGCGTGACCGCCCGGATCGGTCGTCGCGCGGCCGGCCGGTGCGTCCGGGTCGCCGCGGTGGCCCGCGCCGGTCGTCCCGTTGCCGTTCGGCGCGTCGCGAGGCCGGGGCACCCGCGGCGCGCCGCCGGTCACGAGCGCACCAGGCCGACGCCGTCGCTCCGTCGCTCCGGCTCGGCGGACAGCACCGCCCGGTAGGCGGGTAGGCGGGCCAGCATCTCCGAGTGGGTGCCGACGGCGACGATCCGGCCGTCGTCGAGCAACGCCACCCGGTCCGCCAGCGCCACTGTCGAGGGGCGGTGCGCCACCAGCAGGGTTGTGGTGGCGGTTTCCCGCAGCACCCGGCGCAGGGCCGCCTCGACGAGCGCCTCGGTGTGCACGTCCAGCGCGGAGAGCGGGTCGTCGAGCACCAGCACCGCGGGCCGGCCGAGCACCGCACGCGCCAGCGCGAGGCGCTGGCGCTGCCCGCCGGACAGCGACAGCCCCTGCTCACCGACCCGGGTGGCCAGCCCCCACGGCAGCTCGTAAGCGAACTCCGCCTGGGCCAGCGTCAGCGCGGCCCGGACCTCGTCCTCGCCCGCGTCCGGACGGCCCAGGGTCAGGTTCTCCCAGACCGACATGGAGAACAGCGTCGGCTCCTCGAACGCCACGGCGACCAACCGGCGCAACGAGTCCAGCCGCAGGTCACGCACGTCGTGGCCGTCGAGGGTGATCCGGCCACCGGTCACCTCGTGCAGCCGGGGGACGAGCGACAGCAGCGTGCTCTTGCCGCAGCCGGTGGCGCCGACGAGCGCCATCGTCTCGCCCGGCTCGACGGTCAGGTCCAGTTCGCGCAGCACCGGCGCAGAGGTGCCGGGGTAGCGGAAGCCCACTCCCTCGAAGCGGAGCCGGCCGCGTACCTCGCCCCGGTCGAGCGGCCGGGCGTGCGGCGAATCCACAATGGTCGGCGGCGTGTCCAGAACCTCCTGGATCCGGTCGGCGGCGGTCGCGGCCTCCTGGGCGTTGGCGATGATCCAGCCCAGCGACTGCACCGGCCAGATCAGCATGAGCTGGAGGCTGACGAACGCGACCAGCTCACCGATGGACAGCACGCCCTCGGCGACCGCCGCGGCGCCGGCCACCAGGACCGCGCCGAGCGTCAGGTTGGGTACCAGGTCGAACAGCGCGGAGGTACGGGCCAGCAGCCGCGCCTTGCCGATCCCGGTGTCGTGCAGCCGGCGCGCGCCGACGGCGAACCGGGCCGCCAGTTCCGGCCCGCGCCCGTACGCCCGCATGGTGCGCAACCCCAGCGCCGTCTCCTCGACCAGCGTGGCGACGTCGCCCTGCTGGTCCTGCATGCGGCGCGACGCCGCGTGGTAGTGGCGCGCGAAGCGGCGGCTGATCAGGAACAGCGGTACGGCGCTCGCCGCGACCAGCAGCCCCAGCCACTGGTGCAGCCGGATCAGCAGCGCCACCACCGCCGCGTAGGTGATCAGGTTGAGCACCAGGAACAACAACCCGAAGGAGAGGAACCGCCGGATCACCGAGAGGTCGCTGGTGATCCGGGACAGCAACTGGCCGGACTGCCAGCGGTCGTGGAAGCCGGCCGGAAGCCGCTGCAGGTGGGCGTAGATGTCGGCGCGGATGGCGGCCTCCATGCCCACCGAGGACGACGACTGCGTCCAGCGGCGGATGAAGATGAGGACGGCCTCCGCCACGCCGAGCAGCAGCGCCAGGGCGCCGAGCCGGAGCAGCCCGGCCTCGTCGTGCCGGGCCACCGGCCCGTCGACCACCCGCTGCACCACGAGCGGAACGGCCAGGCTCGCCGCGGTGGCGGCCAGCGCCGCGACCAGCAGCCAGGCGAACTCCATCGCGTACGGGCGCAGGTAGGGCCGCAGCCGCCATAGGTTGCGCAGCGGCTGGGACCGGGCGTCGGTATGCGCCGCGGGGTTGCCGTCGCTGGACGCGGGCACTACCCGACGGTAGCGGCCGGGGGTGACAGTCCGGCTGTCAGCTAGCCGTCACCCGTCCCTCATGCCCGAGAAGCCACTTCTTCACGTCCAGCCCCCAGCGGTAGCCGCCGAGCGAACCGTCGGTGCGCAGCACCCGGTGGCAGGGCACGAACAGCGCGGCGGCGTTGCGCGCGCAGGCCGCCGCGGCGGCCCGGATCGCAGCCGGTCGCCCGGCCAGTGCGGCGAACCCGGTGTAGGTGACCGGGTCGCCGGGCTTCACGTCGCGCAGCACCTGCCATGCGTGCGTCAGGAACGCCCCGCCGGTGTGCTGCTCGACCGCGACCGCGTCGATCGCGGTGAGGTCACCGTCCAGGTAGGCCCGAACGGCGGCGGTCACCGGACCGAGGTCGGCCCGTTCGCGCAGCTCGCCGCGCAGGCTCGGGTGGATCAACGGCATCAGGGCCGCAGGGTCGGCGGTGAACCCCGCCGCGCGTACCGCCCCGGCCGGGCCGGCGAGCACGCTCAACGGGCCGGCGGGGGTGTCGATGACGGTGCTGTCCACAGTGCTCATGCTGCTCTCCAGAGTCGGATGGTCGCGTACGACCGCCAGGGGCGCCAGCGGTCGGCGTACGCGGACAGGGTCTTCGGGTCGTCGGACAGGCCGAGCGCTGCTGCGCCGCGGCGCACGCCCAGGTCGGTGGTGAGCGCGACATCGGGGTCGCCGAGTGCGCGCATGGCCAGGTAGCCGGTGGTCCACGGGCCGACGCCGGGCACCGCGGCCAGGAGCCGGACCGCCTCCTCCCGGTCGCCTCCGGGTTCCAGGTCCAGCTCGCCGTCGGCGACCGCGCGGGCGAGCGCCCGGATCGTCTCCCGGCGAGCGGCCGGCATCCGGAAGGCCGTATCCGGCGCCGCGAGCACCTCCGCCGGACCGGGGAACGCCACCAGGCCGTCCGCCGGGTCGTCGGCGCCCGCCCCGCCGGTGGACCGGGTGGCGGCGAGCAGGCGGGTGAGCGTGGTCCGCGCCGAGGTCAGCGAGACCTGCTGGGTGGTGACGGCGCGAACGGCCAGCTCGAAACCGTCGACCGCGTGCGGCAGCCGCACGCCGGGCTCGGCCGCGACGGCCGGGGCCAGCGCCGGGTCGGCGGCGAGGGTGGCGTCCACCGCGACGGGGTCGGCGTCCAGGTCGAGCAGGCGGCGGCAGCGGGCCACCGCGGGGGCCAGGTCACGCATGTCGGCCAGCCGCAGCGTCGCGGCCACGTGGCCGTCAGCCGGGGCCAGCGCCACCGTGGCGGGACCGTGCGGCAGGCGCAGCCCTCGGTGGTAGGTGCCGTCGCGGACCACTTCGACGCCGGGTAGCGCGCGCAGCGCGAGGAAGTCCAGCAGCGCGCCCGCGTGCAGCGGGGGCCGGTATGCCAGCCGCAGCGAGAGCGTGCCCGCCCCGGTGGTCGCCGCCGGGCCACGCCGGCCGGCCCGCAGCTCGGACGGGGTGCCGCCGTAGACGTCGCGGACCGTGTCGTTGAACTGCCGGACGCTGCCGAACCCGGCGGCGAAGGCCACCTCGGCCAGGCCGAGGCCGGTGGTCTCGATCAGGATCCGGGCGGTCTGCGCGCGCTGGGCCCGGGCCAGCGCCAGCGGGCCGGCGCCCAGCTCGGCCCGGAGCATCCGGTGCAGGTGCCGCTCGGTGTAGCCCAGCCGGGTGGCCAGGCCGGGCACCCCGTCCCGGTCCACCACGCCGTCGGCGATCAGCCGCATGGCGCGGCCGACCAGGTCGGCCCGGACGTCCCACTGGGGCGAGCCGGGTGCCGCGTCCGGCCGGCACCGGCGGCACGCCCGCAGCCCGGCGCCCTGCGCGGCGGCGGCGGACGGGAAGAACCGGACGTTCTGCCGCTTGGGCGTCATCGCCGGACAGGACGGCCGGCAGTAGATCCCGGTCGACGTCACGCCGGTGTAGAACCAGCCGTCGAACCGCGGGTCGCGGCTGTCGACTGCTCGGTAGCACCGCTCGAAGTCCAGCTCCATGCCACGATCCTGCCTCGCAGCTCCCGGGCTCGGCTGGCGGGATTCAGACATGACGTGCGGCAGTCGCGCCAGCTCGGGGAAGTGGCGGCATCCCGCTTCCCGGGACACCGCCACTCCGGCGAGGTGGCGTGGATCATGGCCGACGGACCCGAGAAAGTGTCGTAAGTGGTCGGTAGCGTCCCGCCACCAACTCAAGAAGAGGTGCGGGGCATGGCGAGCGTGGCCGGGCGGGGTGTCCGCTGATGCGATCGGGGCGAGCACCGTTGGACGCCGCGGTGGTGGAGGGCTTCTACGAGCGGATGCGGGTGGTGGCGCCGGCCGCCTACGGCGCGATCGAGCGCGACCGGGCCGGTGACCCCGGTCGCCCCTTCGCGGACACCGCCTGCGGGCGGCTGGCCGGCTCCCTCGACCCGGACGGGCTGCGCGCGCTCGGCATGTGGGCGCATCACTGGTGCATGCGCTTTTACGACGACGACACCCGGGTCGGCCTGCGGCTGGTCCGCGAGATCGCCGCCCGTTCCGGCCTGGGCTGGACCGCCGACGAGGTGCGGTGGCTGCTCGACCGGTCGTACGCGGCCGGGCCCGCCGCCGCGCACCGGTTCACGCTGCCGCTCGCGGCCGCGGCGCAGCTACCGGCCGGTGTGCTGCCCGAGGGCGTCGCCGCCGACGCGTGGCCGGACGACTGGCGTCGGCTACGGGCCGGCTGACCGCGCAGCCACCAGGCCGCCCTCCCGCTGCCCTGCCGGGTGCCGGCGAGCGTCGTCGGCAGGCTGCGCACGCCGCCTGCCGACGTGCCGGCGAGCGCCGCCGCCGGGCTGTCCGCGTCGCCGGCCGGCTGCGGGCGCGGCGACCGGTCCGGCATCTGGGCGAGCACCATCGCCGCCACTGCCACCGCGAAACCGGTGAGCTGGACCGGGTCCAGCGCCTCGCCGAGCACCACCCAGCCGAGCGCCGCCGCGGTGAGCGGGCTCAACGCGCCGAGCACCGACACGCGGGACACCGGCAGTCGTGCCGCGCCACGGAACCACAGCACGTACGCCAGGGCGGTGCCGGCCAGCCCGAGCCACGCGTACCCGAGAAGGGCCGGCCCGTCGGGCGCGGGCGGCGCGCCCTCGACGGCGGCGGCGACCGGCACGATCATCAGGCCGCCGGCGACGAGCTGCCAGCTCGTCGCGGCGAGGACGCCCACTCCGGGCGGCCGGCCCCAGCGGCGGGTGAGCACCAGCCCGGCGGCCATCGCCACGGCGCCGGCCAGTCCGGCGGTGACGCCGAGCGGGTCGAGGCCGGCGCCCGGACGCAGCACCACGAGGGCGACGCCGAGCGGGGCGGCCACGGCGGCGACCAGCGCCGGCCGGGTGGGGCGGTCGCGAAGCAGCGCGACTGTCAGCACCGCCACCAGCAGCGGCTGCGTGGCACCGAGGACGGCGGCGGTGCCGCCGGGCAGCCGGTACGCGGCGAGGAACAGCAGCGGGAAGAACACCCCGATGTTCAGCGCGCCGAGCACTGCGGTTCGCCCCCACCAGAGGCCGTGTGGTCGTCGGCGGGTCAGTGCGAGCAGTAGCAGGCCGGCCGGGAGGGCGCGGATCGCCCCGGCCCAGAGCGGCCGGTCCGGGGGAAGGAGTTCGGCGGTGACCAGGTAGGTGGTGCCCCAGGTGACGGGTGCGGCGGCGGTGAGCGCGACGTCGGTCCAGCGGCGGTCCATGGCATCCTCTTCTTGGCCCTAAGTATCTTAGCGCTAAGCTAATCAGCCTCGAGCGAAAAGCGGAAGTGGGACGTGCGGCACAATCAGCAGCCGTGACAGGCGACGAGGTGGACGCGATCGTCGAGCAGTGGCGGCGGGAACGGCCCGGCATGCGACCGGAGCCGATGGCCGTGTTCGGCCGCATCTACCGGCTGGCCCGGCTGGTCGGCGACGGCCAGGAGAAGGTGTACGCGGGCTGGGGCATCGGCCGGGGCGAGTTCGACGTGCTGGCAGCGCTGCGGCGCTCCGGCTCGCCGTACACGCTGGCGCCGAAGGCGCTCGCCGCCTCGCTGATGCTCACCTCCGGCGGCATGACCGGGCGGCTCGACCGGCTCGAACGGGCGGGCCTGGTGCGGCGCTCACCGGACCCGGCCGACCGGCGGGCGCTGCGTGTGACGCTCACCGACACCGGCCGCCGGGTGGTGGAGGAATCGGCCGAGGCCGGGCTCGCGGTGCAGCGGCGGATCCTCGACGCGCTGCCGCCCGCCGACCAGGACCGGCTGGCCGATCTGCTGCGCGCGTTGCTCGCGGCGGCCGAGGCAGGGCCTGCGGATCCGGCACAATGATCGGCACCGCCACCGCCCGGAAGGACAACCGTGCCCGCCACCGAACCGACGATCGTCGCCACCAGCATGGGTTTCGCCAGCCGTCGCCGTGGCCCCTGGGACGCCCGGCCCACTGCCCTGTTCGACCTGATGGCCGAGCTGGCCGGGGCCGGTGACGCGCCCCGCGTCTGCTACCTCGGCCAGGCCACCGGCGACCAGCCGACCGGGTTCACCGTCTTCTACGGCGCCTTCGCCGGCACCCGGTTCCGCGCCTCCCACCTGGCGCTCTACCCGATGCCCAACGTCGAGGACATCCGCGCGCACCTGCTCGCGCAGGACATCATCTGGGTCGGCGGCGGCAGCGTGGCGAACCTCTGCGCGGTCTGGCGGGTGCACGGCCTGCCGGAGATCCTGCACGAGTGCTGGCAGGCCGGAGTGGTGCTCGGCGGGGTCTCCGCCGGCTCGATCTGCTGGCACACCGGCGGCGCCACCGACAGCTACGGCCCGACGCTGCGGCCGTTCACCGAAGGGCTGGGCTGGCTCCCGTACGGCAACGGCGTGCACTACGACAGCGAGGAGCAGCGCCGCCCGCTGATGCACCGGCTGGTCGCCGACGGCACGCTGCCGGCGAGCCACTGCACCGACGACGGCGTGGGGCTGATCTACCGGGGCACCCGGCTGGCCGAGGCGGTGGCCGACCGGCCCGGCGTGGCCGCGTACGAGCTGGTCCGCGCCGAGGACGGCACCGCCCGGGAGACCCGGATCGAACCGCGCCTGCTGTCCGCCGCGCCGCAGTGACCGGCTTCGCGCACCTGCCTGCCCGGCGGTGGCGGCGAGGCGCGTAAGCTGGTTCGTCGTGAGTCTCACCATCGGCATCGTCGGCCTGCCCAACGTTGGCAAGAGCACCCTGTTCAACGCGCTGACCAAGAACGACGTGCTCGCCGCGAACTACCCGTTCGCCACCATCGAGCCGAACGTCGGCGTGGTCGGGCTCCCCGACGATCGGCTGGCCAAGCTGGCCGAGATCTTCTCCTCGCAGAAGGTGCTGCCGGCGCCCGTCTCGTTCGTCGACATCGCCGGCCTGGTCCGGGGCGCGTCCAAGGGGCAGGGCCGGGGCAACGCGTTCCTCGCCAACATCCGCGACGCCTCGGCGATCTGCCAGGTGGTGCGCGCCTTCTCCGACCCGAACGTGGTGCACGTCGACGGCAAGGTCTCCCCGGCCGACGACATCGAGACGATCAACACCGAGCTGATCCTGGCCGACATCCAGACGCTGGAGAAGGCGCTGCCCCGGCTGGAGAAGGAGGCCAAGCTCCGCAAGGACCGGGCCGCCGCCGTCGAGGCAGCCAAGAAGGCGGTCGAGGTCCTCGACAACGGCGTCACGCTGTACGCGGGTGCCGCCGCCGCGAAGGTCGAGCTGGAGCACCTGCGTGAGCTGCACCTGCTCACCACCAAGCCGTTCATCTACGTCTTCAACGTCGACGAGGCCGAGCTGGGCAACGCGGAGTTCCTCGACGAGCTGCGCGGCCTGGTCGCGCCCGCCGAGGCGGTCTTCATGGACGCCAAGATCGAGTCCGAGCTGGTGGACCTGCCCGAGGATGAGGCCCGCGAGCTGCTGGAGTCGATCGGGCAGTCCGAGCCGGGCCTGGACCAGCTGGTCCGGGTGGGCTTCCGGACGCTCGGGCTCCAGACGTACCTGACGGCCGGCCCCAAGGAGGCGCGGGCCTGGACCGTCCCGGTCGGCGCGACCGCGCCGGAGGCCGCCGGGGTGATCCACAGCGACTTCCAGCGCGGCTTCATCAAGGCCGAGGTGGTCTCCTACGCCGACCTGGTCGAGGCCGGATCGATGGCGGCGGCCAAGGCCGCCGGCAAGGTCCGGATCGAGGGCAAGGAGTACGTCATGCAGGACGGCGACGTGGTGGAGTTCCGCTTCAACGTCTGACGGCGGAAGCGCGGCCCTGACTCACCGGGGCCGCTTGTCCTCGACGTGTACGACGTCGAGCTCGTGGCCGTCCTGGTCTCGCTTGCGGCGTCCGTACAGACCGACAGCGAGGTCGCTGCTGTCGGAGATCTCGTCGGGTCCCACGTAGGTCAGCACGTCGTTGTGGTGGCCGTAGACCACCCATCCGGGACCGGGATCGAGGGTGACGGTGCCGAAATCTCCAGCGGGTGAGCCGGCGTGGACGGGCCCGTACTCGCGCAGGATGTCGACGGCCTGAGCGGCGAGGTCAACGCCGGGTCCGGGGTCTGGTAGCACGACGCAGGTGCCGTGGGCGAACACCACCCAGGACTTGCTGTCCCCTCGGATGATGCGACGCCAGGTTCCGGCCAGGTCCTGCTCCGACATGAGGATGATCATCCCCGAGTTGGTCGACCGGCGCTACCCGCGAAGCGAGCCCGAGACAGCGGACCGGCTCTCGGTGTGGCCTGCCGATGGTTTCCCGGCGCCGTGCTGGTCTGTACGTCGAGCACCGACCCACGGGAGGCTGGCACGATGCGCAAACTGACCTTCGCCATGAGCCTGAGCCTGGACGGCTACGTCGCCGCGCCCGGTGACGACCTCGGCTGGAGTGCGCCGAGCGACGAGTTGTTCCAATTCTGGTCCGACCGGGTGGGGGCGACCGGCACGGCGCTGTACGGCCGGCGACTGTGGGAGGCGATGAGTTCCCACTGGCCGACCGCCGACCAGCAGCCGGGCGTCACACCGGCGCATGCCGAGTTCGCCCGCCGCTGGCGGAACATGCCGAAGGTGCTGTTCTCCTCGACGACCAGGCCGGTCGACTGGAACACCCGCCTGGTCACCGGCGACGCGGTCACCGAGATCACCCGGCTCAAGGCCGAGGAGGGTGGCGCCATGGACATCGGCGGCGCCACCCTCGCCGCGGCGGCCATGCGGGCCGGGTTGATCGACGAGTACGTGCTCGTCACCCATCCGGTCCTGGTGGGTGGCGGTAAGCCGTTCTTCACGGCCCTGGACAACTGGGTGAACCTGGCCCTGCGGGAGACCCGGACGTTCCCGGGCGGCGTGCTCCTCACCAGGTACGAGACCAGGCGCTGAGTGCCCGCCTCCACACGGAGCCCCGGCGTCACTCCTGCGCGTCGAGGTCGCGCAGTGCGAACCGGAGGTGCTCCCACTCCTCGTCGAGGATCACGTGGAGGCAGTGCAGGACCGGTGCCTCGTGTTCGGGTGACCAGGCTGTCGGCCGGGGCTCGGCGAGCAACTCCGGCGTGACGGCGGTGAGGAAAGCCCGGACCATGGCCTGCCGCCCGGCACGCAGTTCGAGCACCTCGTCGAGACTCGGCCGCGCCGTGGTGAAGACGGACATGTCGAACCCGTCCGTCTCGTACTCGGCGTGCGGTTGTCCGAGCGGATGGAAGGGCTGCGGCAGTCGCAGGATCGCCCTGCCGAGCCACGCGTCGGTGGCGAACGCGAGATGGCGCAGGGTCTGCGCGAACGACCACTCGCCGTCGACCGAGACGTCGGCGGCTCCGTCGGGCATGGACCGGACCCGGTCGACCGCGGCCGCCCAGGCCCGTTCGAGCGCCGCCCACGCCGCGCGCAGGCCATCGGGATCCTCGGCATGCCTCAGCTCGCGCCCGGGGAACCGCCGGTTGAGTTCGGCCTCGACGAGCGGCACGACGTCGACACCGTTGACCAGCAGCGCGCCGTCGGTGAGCCACGGCGCATCGATGTCGAGCCCGCGCACGTCGACGCCGCGCATCACCGCCCCGGCCAGCGTCGACCTGGTGAAGCGCGCGCCTTGCAGGTCCCTGTCCACGAACGTCGTGAGGTCGCTCTGGGCCACGGCGCACCCCTCTCGTCGGCGATCGCGGCAATGCTAGCGAGCGGGTCCGACAACGACTGCCGATGCGACCGGGCGAAGTTGTCGGCCGCCGGAACATAAGTGTGGCGGCCGCCAGCCCGCATCGCGCGGACCGGCGACCGCCACCCGTGCCTGTCGTCAGGCGTTCGCCCGGCGGATGGCCGCCATCCCCCCGAGCGCGGCCACCGCGGCGATCAGGGCGGGCCACCCCACCAGCAGGCTGATCTGGTGCTGGCTGCTCAGCCACTGCCAGATGTCACCGAACCATCCCTGCCAGGTGATCAACGCGACGAGCAGACCGGTCACCAGGATCAGGGCCGCGCCGGCCCCGAGCAGGCCGTTCATGCCGAACCGGACGTACCAGACGGCGACGAAGATGGAGAGGAAGTTCAGGAACAGGAACGGCACCGCGTAGACGGCGATCTGCAGCAGCCCGTTGTCGACGTCGATGTACGGGATCCGGAAGAACCGCAGCTCGATCCCGAAGCCGCCGGTGGCGCCCTCGATCAGGTTGAGCAGGTAGAGCAGGACGCCGTAGGCGACCGCCTGCACCACGTTGACGAGCACCGTGGCGAGGTAGAAGGTGCGCCGGGTGACGCCCATGCCGAGCGCGAACGGGAACACCTGGCTGATCGAGGCGGCGGCGACGATCGAGCAGACGATGTAGAGGCTGGCCAGACCACCTGTGGTGTTCTTGCCCGGCGCGGCCTCGTCGATCGAGGCGAAGATCAGCAGGTTGACGCCGAGCGAGAGGGCCATGATGCCCCACGGCCAGGCGAGCTGGCCGACCCAGGCGATGGTGTGCATCCGGGCGACGTCGAGGATACGAGTCATCGCGCGTTCGTCCTTTCCGTCGTCAGGCGCACCACGGCCTGCTGGAGTGACACCGGTGCCAGGTCGATGCCGAGCTTCTTGGCGCGCGTCCGTTCGGCGTCGTCGAAGGACCCGCGCAGCGACGCGCGGACCGCGCCGCCGAGTTGCTCGCGGTGCAGCACCCGGTACCCGGCGGCGAACTCGTCCACCGCGGCGGCCGGGCCGGACGCCTCCATCACCTCGCCGCGCAGCTCGTCGCTGGGTGCGTCGAGCAGCAGCTTGCCGCGGTCGAGCAGGAGTACGTGCTCGATCAGGTCGGCCACCTCGTCGATGAGGTGTGTGGAGAGCACGACGGTGCGCGGGTTCTCGGCGTAGTCGGCGAGCAGCCGGTCGTAGAAGAGCTGCCGGGCGACCGCGTCGAGACCGAGGTACGGCTCGTCGAAGAAGGTCAGCGGCGCGCGTGCGGCCAGGCCGATCGTCACGCCCAGCGCGGACAGCATGCCGCGGGACAGCTTGCGCACGTTGCGCTTGCGCGGCAGGTCGAAGTCGTCCAGGAGGGACTGCGCGAAGTCCTCGTCCCAGTTCGGGAACAGGCGCCTCGCCAGACTCATGACGTGCCGGACCTGATAGGCCGTCGGGTACGTCTGGCTCTCCTTGATGAAGACCACCCGCGACAGTGCCCGCTCGTTCTCGTACGGCCGCTCGCCGAAGAGCGTGAGGTCCCCGCTGATGCCGCCGTTCTGGCCGGTGATCAGCTGCATCAGCGTCGTCTTGCCGGCGCCGTTGCGGCCGAGGAGGCCGTAGATCTTGTTACCTGTCAAGGTGAAGGTGACGTCGTCGAGAGCGGTCACCTCACCGAACCGTTTCGTGAGGCCGGCTGCCGCCACGACGCTCATCGCTGTTCCTCCCCTGTCTCGATGAGCTTCTTCAGCTCCTCGGTGCCGATGCCCAACTTGCGTGCCTCCTCGATGAGGGGCCGCACGTACTGGTCGGAGAACTCGCGCCGGCGGCGTTCCCGGAGTGTTTCGACGGCCCCCGTTGCCACGAACATTCCGATCCCCCTGCGCTTGTAGAGAATCCCGTCATCGACCAGGCGGTTGATCCCCTTGGCGGCGGTCGCCGGGTTGATCCGGTGAAACGCCGCCAGCTCGTTCGTCGACGGCACCTGGGTCTCCTCCGCGAACGTCCCGTCGATGATCGAGTTCTCGATCAGCTCTGCGATCTGGACGAAGATCGGCCGGCCGTCATCCATCTCGGTTCTTTGGTTCATTACTCATGTAACTAACCATTGCACCGCTGGGCGTGGACGTCAAGTCCTCTCGGGGCACACGCGTACGCCCGCGGCTCGCTAGGGTTCGCGCCGTGACACTGAGGATCGACGAGAGCACGCGCCAGGTACGGGAGTTCGTCTGCGGCTGTTGCGACACTGCCGCGGAGCGGACCTGGGCGGACATCCGCGCCGATGACGCGACGGCGGCCGTCTACTTCGCGAGCTGCTACCACCACGACGGCGTGCACGAGGTCTGGATCGACGCGATTCTGGGCAGCTGGGGCCGCGACGACTTCGACGACCACGTCACCTTCGGCTGCCGGGTCGGGCCGGTGGCCGGCTCGCCGGGGCCGGCCGCGACGCTCGTCAACGGTGGTGAGGTCGCGGGGGACAGCCCGATCTTCGGCCGCAAGCTCGGCCGCGAGGAGGGCCTGGCCCATCCCCGGCTCCCCGAGTTCTGGCAGATGGTCGACCTGGTCCTGGAGGGGGACGCCCTGGTGCGCCGTCACCTGATCGGCGCCTGACCGACCCGGTGATCAAGGGGTCAGATCTCGGGGCTGCGGCGTTCGATCAGGGTCACGTCTCGCCAGGTGCCGTGGTGGCGGCCCACCCGCTCGCGGGTGCCGACGACGCGGAAGCCGCACGTCGCGTGCAGCGCGAGACTCGCGGTGTTCTCCGGGAACACACCGGACTGGATGGTCCAGATCCCGGCCGCCTCGGTCGAGGCGATCAGCGCCTCCAGCAGGGCCCGCCCGACCCCGCGCCCCCGCCCCCGCGGGTGCACGTAGACGGAGTGCTCCACCACGCCGGCGTAGACGCAGCGGTCGGAGACGGCCGAGCAGGCCACCCAGCCGAGCACGTCGCCCGCCTCGTCGAGCGCCACCCAGCGGTGGCCGGGCAGCCGGGTGGCGGTGAAGCGCGCCCAGTCCGGCGGCGCGGTCTCGAACGTGGCGTTGCCCTCGGCGATGCCGAGGCGGTAGATCTCCAGCACGGCGTCGGCGTGCGAGTCGTCCATGGCGGCGACGGTGACTGTCATCGGCTCTCCTGTCCGGACCCGGCGGTCGTCAGCGTAGTCGCGCGACCGAGGGGCCGGGACGGGATGCCCGGCCCCTCGATCTGAGCGCTACCGCCGCCGGTAGACGGAGATGTGCGCGCGGCTGTCCGCGTCGAACGGCGTCCGGTCCCAGTCGGCGTACCGCTCGGCGAGCCGCAGCCCGGCCCGCTCCGCCAGTTCGTCGATCTGCTCCGGCCAGGCGTACCGCATGGCGAACGGCTTGAGGTGCACGCCGGCGGCGTCGAACGTGACGGTCTGGCGCACGAACGTCTGCGCCGCCCGGTCGTACCGGTGCATGCGGATGGTGGCCGAGTCCTCGGTCACCTCCCGCACCTGGACCTGCTCGTCCCGGTCGAAGTCCGCCGGGTCGGGCACGAAGGTCTCGATGACGAACGCCCCGCCGGGCGCGAGCACCCGGGCGACGTTGCGGAAGCACGCCGCCTGGCGCTCCTCGGAGACCAGGTTGAACAGCGTGTTGAACACCAGGAAGACCAGACGGTACGGCCCGGCGACCGGGACGTCCGCCATGTCGCCGACGGTGACCGGCATGTCGGCGCCGCCCGGCTTGGCGCGCAGGTGCGCGACCATCTCCGGGGACGCCTCGACGCCCTCCACCGCCAGGCCGCGGGCGGCCAGCGGCAGGGCCACCCGGCCGGTGCCGACCGCCAGTTCGAGCACCGGGCCGCCCTCGGCAAGCGGCGCGAGGAAGTCGACAGCCGGGGCCGGGTCGGGATTGCCGGGGCCGTCGTAGGTGGCGGCCCAGAGCCGGCCGAACAGGCCGGGATCGTCGAAGACGGACATCACGCGCCCTCCCGCCGGGCGGAAGGTACGCGACGCGGCGCGAGGTCAGTGACCTGCGCCGAAATGGGGTACGACAAGACGAAGCCTCGTTTCGGATGAGGTGACGACGGGTCGGCTGGGCTTCGCAGCGTTCGGCATGGCGGTGCTCCCTCCGGTCGGCTTCGAGGGGTTCAGCAGACCAGCGGCCGTGCTCGGGGACAACCGGATTACGCCCGCAGCGCGTCGTCCACGCCGGTCTCCCGGCGGCCGAGGTGCACCGGGTCCCGCCCGGTGAGCACGTCCACGGCGGCCTTCACGCACGCCCCGTACTCCCGGGTGGAGCTGATCCGCCACTGGTCGGCGTACCGGCGGGCGGTGTCGTCGCCGACGCCGACGGCCTCGATGCCGGCGTCGCGGCACAGCGCCACCGCGCGCGGCAGGTGGAACGACTGGGTGACCACTGTGGCTCGCCGGACCCCGAAGACGCGGTGCGCGCGGGCGCACGAGTCGTACGTGTCGAAGCCGGCGTGGTCCAGCACCGTCTTCTCCGCCGGGACGCCCCGCTCGACGAGCCAGCGCCGCATCGCGTCCGGCTCGTCGTAGTCCCAGTCCATGTGGTCGCCGGAGAGCAGGAGCACCTTGACCTTGCCGCTCGCGTACAACTGGCGGGCGATCTCCAGCCGGCCGGCGAGGAACGGCGCCGGCGTGCCGTCCGGCTCCACCTTGGTGCCCAGCACCAGGGCCACCGGCGTCTCGGGCACGTCCGCGGCGGCGAACACGCGGCCCTCGGCGGCGTCGCGGACCCAGGTCACGCTGGCGAGCGTGGCGGCGCCCAGCAGCACCACGGCGGCCGTGGCGAGCACCAGGAGGCGGCGGAGCAGGCGTACGGCCCGCCGATGGTCACCCCGCCAGGCCCGCCACCGCGCCGTCAGCCCTCGCATGGCGGCGATTGTGCCAGGCGGGTCAGGAGATGTGGTGCAGGATCACGTTGTGCACGTGGTGGCTCTTCTGCGCGCCCCGGAACTCGACCTCGTAGGTGTGCGTGCCGACGTGCACAGCGATCGAACCGGTGGAGAAGAACGAGCCACCCCAGGACTTGTTGCTCACCACGCTCACGCTGGTGATCTTCGAGTACGGGATGCTGGTGATCGCGTACCGCTTGCCGACGAAGGAGCGGTCCTGGATGATCACGCGCCGGTCGGTCAGGCCGATGAAGCCGGTGCCGGTGCCCACCGCGTCGTAGACGGCGATGATCTGCTCACCGGGCAGCAACCCGCTCTCGATCTGCTGGAACTGTTCCTTGCGGTCGTACGTGGGGCCAGACATGCAACCGAGGGTAGGCGGGGCGTGCCAGTTCTCACGCGCCCCGCACAGTTGCGGCCCCGTCCACCGGGACGGGGCCGCAAGCGTGTACAGGGGTCAGTGGTCGACGCGCGGGTCGTGGTCGCGGCTGCGGCTGCCGGCCTTGGCCAGGCCCCGGCTGACCAGGTAACCGATGGTCAGCAGGGTGATGTACCACCACGCCTTGTCGGCGGCGAAGTAGTCGGCGCCGTTGTCCGCCGCGCCGTCGCCGACGGCGTTCGAGGCGATCAGGACACCGATCACGGCGAGCACGTAGACCGCCAGCTCGGTGGTCTTCCACGCCGGCTTGGTCTCCTCGCCGTGCCGGCGCGTGTGCCGTACGTCGCGGTCGACGTGGCCGGTGTGCCCGTGGTCGGTGGATCGGTCGGTGGCCGCGGTGGGCGTCGCCATGGTCAGCTCCTAAGGGGTTATCGCACAATCCGTCTACTTCGGGAGCGTTGTACCTCCCGTTACCGGATGTCCTACCCTCAGGTTTGTTTCCTAACCCCGGATCCTCAGCGATCTCTCAGGGAGTGTCAGGGTTCGGTGACCGCGCGGACCGCGTCCTCGATGCGCGCGGCCAGCAGCACCTCACCCTCGGTGAGCGGCTCGCCGTCGCCGTGCCCGAGCCTGATCTGGGTACGGTCGGCCCGGCGGCTGATCTCGGGGCGCAGCCGCAGCGCGTCGGCAACCACCGCCACCCGCTCGGTGAGCGCGGCGTGCTGGGTGTCGTCGAGGACGATCGTGCGGCGGATCTGTTCGCCCTCGCGCGTCCATCCGGACAGCAGGGCTAGCGCGTCGCTGAGGTAGTCGTGCTTCGCCCGGCCGCTGAACAGCACGCGCATCACCGCACCTCCCAGGCGTCGTTGCCGGCTTGTGGCCAAATCGTCGCCATCCCGTGTCCCAGTCGACGCCCTCTAGTCTCTCGCCACTCAGATGGTGTGTCCACGCCCACACTTCCGTGTTCTGCTGACCTGACGGCCGACGCAGCTACCCAAACCGCCGATTGATCTGGCACGCTGGTGGCCCGTGCGGACCGAACGGGTTAGCGGAAGCGGGCAGGCCGACCGGCGGGACCCGAGGGTGGTTGTCGGGGCGGCGATCATCGAGGGTGGCCGGGTGCTGGCGTGCGAGCGCTCCGCGCCTCCCGAGGTGGCGGGGCGCTGGGAGTTCCCGGGTGGAAAGGTCGAGCCGGGCGAGGCCGAGACCGACGCGCTGGCCCGGGAGTGCGTCGAGGAACTGGGCGTACGGGTGGCGGTCGGCGCGCGTGTCGGCCGCGACGTACGGATGGCGCACGGCCGGTCCGTGTTGCGCGTCTACGCCGCCCGCCTGCTGCACGGCGACGAGCCCAAGGCCCTGGAGCACGCCGAGCTGCGCTGGCTGTCCGCCGCCGAGCTGGACAGCGTCGACTGGCTGCCGGCCGACGTGCCGATCGTGGCCGCGCTTCGCCCCCTGCTCGACACCCCCTGAACGACCGCGGCGCGAGCCGGGCCGTCCGGCGAACCGGACAGCCTGCCGGAAACGGGACGAGGGCCCGCGGCGTGTGCCGCTGGCCCCCGTCATCGTCGTGCTGCTGTTCAGTGCTTCGGCTCGTCCTGCTGCGGGTGGGCGAAGTTGAGGTGCTCCGGCGGCAGCGGGAACGTCACGTCGTCGCCGAACGGCGACGGCGCGGCGGCCTTGTTGAAGGTCAGTTCGGTCAGCGGCAGCTTGCCGTTGGCGTCCACCGCCGGGGCGGTCGGGTGCGGCACCTCGCGGTGCCAGTTGACGCCCTGCTGCGCCTGACGCTCGGCGGCGCTGTCGTGCGAGCCGCCCGCGTGCGAGTGCACCCCGCCGGCGTGCGAACCGCCGCCGTGCGCGTGCGCCCCGCCGTGCGCCCCTCCGGACGTGACGGCACCACTCGAATGCCCGCTGGTCGCGCTGGTCTGAGGCACCTGACCCCTCCGGAAGATCTTGTTACCGAGCCACACAAGGGGATCGTACCTGCGGTCGACGACCCGTTCCTTCATGGGGATGATCCCGTTGTCGGTGATCTTGATGTGCTCGGGGCAGACCTCGGTGCAGCACTTGGTGATGTTGCAGAATCCGAGCCCCATGTCCGACTGCGCGTACTCCCGGCGGTCGGTGCGCGCGTCGAGCGGGTGCATGTCCAGCTCGGCCGCCCGGATGAAGTACCGGGGGCCGGAGAACGCCGGCTTGTTCTCGTCGTGGTCACGGATCACGTGGCAGACGTTCTGGCACAGGAAGCACTCGATGCACTTGCGGAACTCCTGCGAGCGCTCGACGTCGACCTGCTGCATCCGGTAGTCGCCGGGCGCCACGTCGGCCGGCGGCGCGAACGCCGGGGTCTCCCGGGCCTTCTCGTAGTTGAACGAGACGTCGGTGACCAGGTCCCGGATCACCGGGAAGGTACGCAACGGGGTGACAGTGACGGTCTCCGACTCCTCGAACGTCGACATCCGCGTCATGCAGCCCAGCCGCGGCTTGCCGTTGATCTCCATCGAGCAGGAGCCGCACTTGCCGGCCTTGCAGTTCCACCGGCACGCCAGGTCCGGGGCCTCGGTGGCCTGGAGGCGGTGGATCACGTCGAGGACCACCTCGCCCTCGTTCACCTCGACCGTGTAGTCCTTCAGGTCCCCGCCGGTCTCGTCGCCCCGCCAGATGCGGAACTGGCGCTTACTTCCCATCAGTTGTTCGCCTCCTCGGTGAGGGCGTCGAACTCGGCGAGTTCCTCGTCGGTCAGGTACTTGGCCAGCTCGGCCCGGTCGAACAGCCCGATCAGCTCCGGCCGCATCTTCGGCAGCGGCTTGTGGGTGAGCCGGACCGCGTCCCCGTCCAGCGAGCAGACCAGGTTGACGCTCCGCCACTTCGGGTCCATCGCCGGGTAGTCCTCCCGGGTGTGCCCGCCGCGCGACTCCTGCCGCTCCAGTGCCGCCATCGCGGTGCACTCCGACACCACGAGCATGTTGCGCAGGTCCAGCGCCAGGTGCCAGCCCGGGTTGTAGCGCCGGCCGCCGGCCGCGCTCACCTTCGCCACCCGCTCCCGCAGCTCGGCCAGTCTGCGCATGGCGTCGGCGAGCTCGCCCTCGCGCCGGATGATGCCGACCAGGTCGCCCATGACCACCTGGAGGTCCTGCTGGAGCTGGTACGGGCTCTCCCCGGTGTCCCGCTGCAACGGCGCCAGCGCCGTCTCCACGGCGGCCTCCACCGCCGCGACCGACACCGCCGGGCGGGTGGTGAGCTGATCGGTGTACGTGGCGGCGTGCCCGCCCGCGCGCTTGCCGAAGACCAGCAGGTCGGACAGGGAGTTGCCGCCGAGCCGGTTGGAGCCGTGCATGCCGCCGGACACCTCACCGGCGGCGTAGAGCCCGCGCACCGTGCCGTACGCCGCGCCGGAGTCGGGGTCCACCTCGACGCCGCCCATCACGTAGTGACAGGTCGGGCCGACCTCCATCGGCTCCTTGGTGATGTCGACGTCGGCCAGTTCCTTGAACTGGTGGTACATCGACGGCAGGCGGCGGCGGATCTCCTCGGCCGACTTACGGGAGGCGATGTCCAGGTAGACGCCGCCGGCCGGCGTACCCCGGCCCTCCTTGACCTCGCTGTTGATGGCGCGGGCGACCTCGTCGCGGGGCAGCAGCTCCGGCGGGCGCCGGTTGTTGTCCGGGTCGGTGTACCAGCGGTCCGCCTCCTCCTCGGTCTCCGCGTACTGCTTGCGGAACACGTCGGGGACGTAGTCGAACATGAACCGCTTGCCCTCGGAGTTCTTCAGCACGCCGCCGTCGCCGCGTACCGACTCGGTGACCAGGATGCCCTTCACCGAGGGCGGCCAGACCATGCCGGTCGGGTGGAACTGGAGGAACTCCATGTTGATCAGCGTGGCCCCGGCGCGCAGCGCCAGCGCGTGGCCGTCGCCGGTGTACTCCCACGAGTTCGAGGTGACCTTGTAGGACCGTCCGACGCCGCCGGTGGCCAGCACCACCGCGGGCGCCTCGAACAGGACGAACTCGCCGGACTCGCGGTAGTAGCCGAACGCGCCGGCGACGCGGTCGCCGTCGAGCAGCAGCTCGGTGATCGTGGTCTCGGAGAAGACCCGGATCCGCGCGTCGTAGCTGCCGAACTCCTGCTTGTCCTCCTGCTGGAGCGAGACGATCTTCTGCTGGAGCGTGCGGATCAGCTCCAGGCCGGTCCGGTCGCCGACGTGCGCCAGGCGCGGGTACTCGTGGCCGCCGAAGTTGCGCTGCGAGATCTTCCCGTCCTTGGTGCGGTCGAACAGCGCGCCGTACGTCTCCAGTTCCCAGATCCGCTGCGGCGCCTCCTTGGCGTGCAGTTCGGCCATCCGGAAGTTGTTGAGGAACTTGCCGCCGCGCATGGTGTCCCGGAAGTGCACCTGCCAGTTGTCGCGCGAGTTCACGTTGCCCATCGCGGCGGCGGCGCCGCCCTCGGCCATCACCGTGTGCGCCTTGCCGAACAGCGACTTCGAGATGATCGCGGTCTTCTTGCCGGCCAGCCGGGCCTCGATCGCCGCGCGCAGGCCGGCGCCACCGGCCCCGATCACGACGACGTCGTAGTGGTGTCGTTCGATTCGCGTCTCAGTCATGTCCAGGCTCTCAGTTGATGAACCGCAGGTCGTTGATCCAGCCGGCGGCGACCGCCATCACGTAGAAGTCGGTGAGCGCCAGGGTGCCCAGGGTGATCCAGGCGAGCTGCATGTGCCGGACGTTCAACCAGGACACCCCGGTCCACGCCTTGTAGCGCATCGGGTGCTTGGAGAAGTGCTTGAGCCGCCCGCCGATGATGTGCCGGCAGGAGTGGCAGGAGATCGTGTACGCCCACAGCATCACCACGTTGACGATCAGGATGATGTTGCCCAGGCCGAAGCCGAAGCCCTCGGGGGAGTGGAAGGCCAGGACCGCGTCCCAGGTGTTGATCAGCGAGATGATCGCGGCGGCGTAGAAGAAGTAGCGGTGCAGGTTCTGCCCGAGCAGCGGGAACCGCGTCTCACCGCTGTACGACTGGTGCCCGTCCGGCACCGCGCAGGCCGGCGGCGACAGCCAGAACGACCGGTAGTAAGCCTTGCGGTAGTAGTAGCAGGTCAGGCGGAACAGAAGCAGGAACGGCAGGGTGAGCGCCGCGTCCGGGATGATCCACCAGCCGGGCAGGAACTGGCCGAAGTGCGAGGAGCCCTCGACGCAGCGGTCGGTGACGCAGGGGGAGTAGAACGGCGTCAGGTAGTGGTACTGCTCCACCCAGTACCACTTGTGCATGAAGACCCGGACCGTCGCGTAGATGACCCACGCGCTGAGCCCCACCACTGTGATCAGCGGGGCGATCCACCATCTGTCGGTCCGCAACGTCTTCGCCGCGATTGCGGCGCGTGCCCGCCCTCCCCGCGGCTGCGGTCTCGGCGTCCTGGCCGACGTAGTTGTCATTCGAGTCATCTCCCTGACGTCACTGTCACGTCCTGCGCACGCGCGAGGCCACACCGGTGAACCGGTGCGGCTAAGTGACACACGTTACGCCGATCTTCACGGCCCGGCCGCGCAACGCAGTGTCCCGTGTGTCCCGCAGCTTGGAAAGAGTCAGTTCATGATCAATGTGGCGGGTCGGTCGAACGGTGCGCCGACCGGCGGCGTGGCGCGCCCGGCGGCGTGCCGGGTCACCCGGACGCGCCGCCGGTGAAGTGCCAGGAGGACAGCCGCAGCGCCGGCGTCTCGTACCAGGAACCGTCGACGCGGCCCGGCTGGCGGACCGCCGTCCGGCCCAGGCCGAGCACCCGGCCCGGCCCCAGCGCCCGGGGGTACGACTCGGTGAACCGGAAGTCGCGTACCGCCCGGGTCGGCACGCCGTCCTCGACCAGCCACACCCCGTTGCGGGTCAACCCGGTGATCACGAGTTGCTTCGGGTCCAGCACCCGGGTGTACCAGAAGTCGCTGACCAGCAGCCCGCGCCGCATGCCGGCCACCAGCGCGGCGGTGTCCGGGTCGCCCACCGCCCCGGTCACGCCCGCGCTCACCGGTCCGGCGGCGACGGCCGCGCCGGCGTCGGTCGTGCCCGCCAGCAGGCGGATGTTGTGCGGGATCGGCCCGAACGTCGCGCTGCCCGGCATTCCGTGCCCGGTCGACCCGGCGCCCGCCTCGGCACCGGCACGCCTGTCGTACGCCACCGCGCCGGTGGTGCCGCCCTCCACCAGCGGCAACGCCCGCCGGGGCGTGCCCTCCAGGTCGAACGGCAGCGTGCCGGCGTGCAGTGGATCGTCCACCAGCGTCACCGAAGGGTCGAACTGTGCCGTGCCCGGCTCGGCGAAGGACTGCCGTTCGGCGTACCGCTTGCCGTTGAAACCGTGCCAGGCCAGGTTCTGCAGCAGGTCGGCGACGGCAGCCGGTTCGAGCACCACCTCGTAGTGCCCGGGCGGCAGCTCGACCGGGTCGGCCGCGGCGCGTGCCTTCGCCGCCGCGCGGGCGCCGAGCGCCGCGCCGTCGAGATCGGCCAGCCGGTCGGCGCAGAGCCGCGCCACCCCGTCCGCGCCACCGGCGCGGGCGATGCCGTCCATCGCCGCCTCGGCCGCCCGACCCACAGCCGTGTGCCCGGCCGAGTTGGCGAACGCCCCCGACCGGTACGCGGTGCGGCAGTAACCGGCCGCCTCCAGCCCCTCGACCGCCGCGACGAACGCGCGTACCCGCTCGGCCCGCTCGTCGGGCGAGGCGAACGCGGTGGCCTCGTCGACGGCCGGGCCGGCGGGCACGGGCGTCGGCGCGGTGAGTCCCGGCCAGGCCGGGTCGGGCGGCGCGAGCCGGGCCGCGGCCCGGGTCCGCTCGACGAGCGCGGCCAGGCCGTCGGCGTCGATCCGGCTGCCGCTGCCGGTCACGGTCCGCCCGTCCACGTGCAACCGCAGGTGTACGGCGACGCCGGTCTCGGAGACGTTCTGGTGGACGAACGAGTTGGCGAAGCGGGTCAGCGCCAGGTCGGAGCGGGTCACCAGCACCTCGGCCTCGGCGGCCGGACCGGCCGTGTGCCGGACCAGGTCGACCACCCCGGCGGCGATCTCCATCTCGGCGTTCATGCCGGCACTCCGCTTCGCTCCGTGCCGTCATGAGGCACCGTCGCCCTGAGCCTGCCGATTCGCTCGCTGCGCTCGCTCATGCCGGCACTCCGCTTCATGCCCGCACCCCAACCCGGACGCCCCGGAACCGGGCCGGCGCGGCCGGGTGGCCGGTGTGCCCGACCTGCCCGGGCTGCCCCTTCCCGCAGTTGGGTGTGCCCCAGGCGACAGTCTCCGAGGAGAGCATGTCCATCGAGCGCCAGAAGACCGGGCCGATGCCGGTGTAGGTCGGGTTGCGCAGCATCCGCCCCCGGCGACCCTTCTTCACCTCCCAGCCGACCTCGCAGCCGAACTGGAAGTTGAGCCGCTTGTCGTCGATCGACCAGGACCGGTTGATGTCCATCAGCACCCCGTCGTCGGTGGCCGCGATGATCTCGTCGAGGGTGTGCGGGCCGGGTTCCAGGCCCACGTTCGTCATCCGCACCATCGGCAGCCGGGCCCAGCCGTCGGCCCGTACGCTGCCGCCGTAGTCCAGGCCGGCGACGGCGGCCGAGTCCCGGCCGGCGAGCACCCCGACCCACCGCCCCTCGCGGACCGCGTCCCGGGCGACCGCCGGCGAGCCCTCGTCGTCGAAGCCGAAGCTGCCGAGCGCGCCCGGGATGGTCGGGTCGATCGTCACGTTCATCAGCTCCGAGCCGTAGCGCAGCGAGCCGAGGCGGGCCAGGTCGAGCCAGGACGTGCCGGCGAACGCCGCCTCCCAGCCGAGGATGCGGTCCAGCTCGATGGCGTGCCCGACCGACTCGTGGATCTGCAACGCGAGCTGCTCGCCGCCGAGGATCAGGTCGGTCTCGCCGGCCGGGCAGAGCGGCGCGGTGAGCAGCTCCCGGGACTCCTCGGCGATCCGGGCGGCGTGCGCGGCCAGGTCGAGCGAGGTGACCAGCTCCCAGCCGGTGGTGCCGTACTGCCCGCGGTAGCTCGGGTAGGACCGCCGCTGGGTCTCGCCGTCACCGATCGAGGTGGCCGAGATGCCGCCACCGCACTCCCGGATGCGCTGGTCGATCCGGTGACCCTCGCTGGAGACGAACCACTTCGAGGTGTCCCAGATCTGGTACAGCCCTTCGGCCAGGTCGGCGCCGTGCTCGCGCATCGTCGCCGTGGCCCGGACCAGCAGGTCGCCCTTGTCCGACAGCGGCACCCCGAGCGGGTCGACGACGCAGTCCGAGGCCCAGCTCGCCACCGTCGCCTCGACCGGCACCAGGTCGATCGGCGGGCCGGGAACCCGCGCGCTCGCGGCAGCGATCGCCGCGGCGCGCCGGCCGGCGCCGCGGGCCGCGGCGTCGGACAGATCGGGTACGGCGTGGAAACCCCAACCCGATCCGACGAGCGCGCGTACGCCCAGCCCGACGCTCTCGTCCTGGCTCAGCTCCTCGATGTCGCCGTTGCGGGCCGACATCGACTCGTAACGGCGGTGCATGACCCGGGCGTCGGCGTACCGGGCGCCCGCGTCGAGAGCGGCCTGGACGGCGGCGGTCGCCGCGTCGAACTCGCTCATGCGCGGTCCTGGTGGGTCGCTCGCTGACGCTCACTCATGCGCCCGACCCTAGGCGAGCGGGCCGACATCCGTCAGGGGACGAGATCCTCCGGCCGGACCGTGGCCCGGACGGGCTCGGTCAGCTCCAGCACGGAACCGGGTTTGGTCACCGACACCTCCCGGTAGTGCCGACCCTGCCGCTGGTGGAGGTGCAGGGTGCCGGTCTCCTGCTCCACCAGCAGATACCACTCGATGCCCGCGGCGGCGTAGTAGTGCATCTTGAGCACCTTGTCGGTCGCCGCGTTGCCGGGTGAGATGACCTCGCACACGAGCCGTACGTCCCGCGCCTCGATCATCGGCTCGTCGAAGTCGATCGGCTCGGTGACGACCAGGTCGGGAATCGGTATGCGGCCTGGCCGGAGCCGGACGTTCACCGTCTCCAGCAGTTCCAGGCCGGCGTGCCGGGCCGCGGCCTCTAGCAGATTGCCGAGGTTCCGCTGGATTCGCTGGTGCCGCGGAGTCGGTGCCGGTGTCACGTGCAGGCTCCCGTCGAAGAGTTCGACGCGTTGCCGCGTCTCGCCGAGGGCGAGGTACTCCTCTTCGGTCCACGGGCCGTCGTGGCCGAACACCGCCGCGGTCATGGTCGCCTCCACCTCGTGCCGACAGGAATGGTCCCTTCGTCACCGGGACCATGGTCGCACCCCGGGGTGCGACGACGAGGCCGAGATGCCCAATCGCGGCCGTGAATGTCCCAGGTGAGGGGCGTGCGGACCGGAAACCCAGTCGTTACGCTCTGACCGCTGACAGACCGCTCGATGTAGCTTATTTTCGCCTCCAAGGGTTTGCTGTAGGTTCTCTTCATCACC
This sequence comes from Micromonospora sp. AMSO1212t, assembly GCF_008868145.1. Classification (NCBI taxonomy): domain Bacteria; kingdom Bacillati; phylum Actinomycetota; class Actinomycetes; order Micromonosporales; family Micromonosporaceae; genus Micromonospora; species Micromonospora sp. AMSO1212t. The sequence goes on along the minus strand of NZ_WBKS01000049.1, from coordinate 194 downwards.
GAAGGGGAGGCGGTCAATGGGCAGGTCGGAGGCGGTGCCGTCCGGGGAGCCGGACCGCCCGGAGGTGCCGGAGCAGCGATCCGGCGACGGGCCCTATCTCCAGGTCAGGGATCTGCGGGTGCGGTTCGACACCGAGGACGGTGTGGTGCGGGCCGTGGACGGGGTGTCGTTCGCGGTGGAGCGGGGCCGCACGT
>NZ_WBKS01000048.1:0-37785 GCF_008868145.1 Micromonospora sp. AMSO1212t | reverse complement strand
GCGAGGGGCGGGGGCAGTGCTGGGTCAGGTGCCGAAGCGGCGCTGACGGGTGGCGTAGGAGCGCAGGGCGCGCAGGAAGTCGACCTTGCGGAAGTCGGGCCAGTTCAGCTCGCAGAAGTAGAACTCCGAGTGCGCGCTCTGCCAGAGCATGAAGCCGGAGAGCCGCTGCTCGCCACTGGTCCGGATGATCAGATCCGGGTCCGGCAGCCCCTTCGTGTAGAGGTGCTCGGAGATGTGGTCGACGTCGAGCGAGGTGGCCAGCTCCTCGATCGTGCCGCCGTTCGCCGCGTGCTCCACCAGCAGCGAGCGGACCGCGTCGGCGATCTCGCGCCGCCCGCCGTACCCGACCGCGATGTTGACCTGAGCCCCGCCGTCGCGGTCGCGGGTGCGTTCCTCGGCGGCCTTGAGCGCGGCGGCGTGTTGCGCCGGCAGCACGTCGAGCGCACCGACCATCCGCAGCCGCCAGGGGTTGCCCTCCTCGGCCAGCTCGGTGGTGAGGTCCTCGATGATCTGGAGCAGCGGGTCCAGCTCGGCGGCCGGGCGGGAGAGGTTGTCGGTGGAGAGCAGCCAGAGTGTGACGTGCCCGACGCCGGCCGCGTCGCACCAGCGGAGCAGCTCCTTGATCCGCTCGGCGCCCATCCGGTGACCGTCGTTCGGGTCGACGAAGCCCATCTCCCGGGCCCATCTGCGGTTGCCGTCGCACATCACGCCGACGTGTGCGGGTACGGGCTTGCCCGCGAGCTTCGCCGTCAGCCGGCGCTCGTACACGGAGTAGAGGAGTTTCCGCAGAGTCATCACCTTGCAGGGTAGCGACCCGCGGGAGAGATCAGTGTCTCGGTGGCATATCACCTGACGGTGAGATGGCCCGGCGCGGTCGCGGCAGGTCCGCCCCGATCGCCATCAGGGTGCGCGCGTCCAGCCGGCCGTCGCCGAGACCCAGCTCCACCACCGTGCGGTAGACCCGCTCGTCCCGCCCGGCCGCGCCGACCGCCGCGTCGACCACCCGGCGCCGCCGGGCCAGCCACGCCGCCACCGAGCTGTGCCGCAGGTGGGTGCCGAGCCGGGCGCGCAGCGCGGCGGCGTACGCCCGGGCGGCCTCGGCGGGAGAGCCGGCCGCCGCCGCGCCGGCCAGCGCACCGGAGCGCAGCGCGTAGAAGATGCCCTCGCCGGTGAACGGGTTGATCAGCGACAGCGCGTCCCCGGCCAGCAGCACCCTCCCCCGGCCGGGCGCCGGCCGGTGGGTGGACAGCGGCAGGTGGTGCGCCCGCAGCTCGGTCACCGTGGCCGGGTCGACGCCCGGGAGCAGAGCGGCCATCCGGTCCAGCAGGTGCGCGCGGGTCAGCGGTTCGCCGCGCAGCACCTCCCCGTACCCGACGTTCGCGCGTCCGTCGCCGATCGGAAAGGCCCAGGCGTACGCGGGCCAGCGCGCCGCGGAGGTGACGATGAGTTGTTCGGGCGGCCCGGCCGGCGCGGGCGCATAGCCCCGGATGGCGAGGGCCAGGTGCCGGTCCGGGTTGACCGGGTGGCCGAGCGCACGCCGCACCACCGATCCGGCGCCGTCCGCGCCGACCACCGCCCGCGCGGACAGCTCGCCGTCGAGCAGCACCCGGTCGGCGGCGATCTCCACCCGGCGTACGGTGTGCCGCCGCAACTCCGCACCTGCGGCCACCGCCGCCGCGACCAGGCGTGCGTCGAACACCTGGCGGGGCACCGTGTACGCGGGCCGGGGCAGCGTCCGGGCGACTGTGCCGCCGCCGGGGCCGACCAGGCGCAGCGCGGGCAGCGGCGCGTAGCCGTCGACCGCCCCGGTCACGCCCAGCTCGGCGAGGACGTCCAGCGCGTGCGCGGCGATGCCGTCCCCGCACGCCTTGTCGCGGGGGAAGTCGGACCGGTCGAGCAGCAGCACCCGCGCCGCGCCGGCACGCCGCGCAACGAGCGCCGCGGCCGCTCCGGCCGGCCCCGCTCCCACCACCACGACGTCCCACATGTCCTCATCCTGCCCCGCCGCACCCCGCCCCGGGCGACGATCATGAGGTTGACGGCATCAACGGAGATCGAAATCGCCGCCAACTTCATGATCAACCGAGTGGAGGTGGGGTGCGGGTGGCTCGGTTCAGGGACCAGAGGGTGAGGGCGGCGGCGGTCACCAGGGGGGCGCCGTCTCGGATCAGGCCGTCGACGCCGAGCAGCCACCAGCACAGCGGCAGGTCGATCGCGAGGACGCCGAGGGTGACGGCCACCAGAGCCTTCCGCGCCCACGCCTTGTCGCGCAGCAGGAACGCGGTGCAGAACAGCACGGCGTAGCTGACCGCGATGCCCGCGCCGAACCAGAGGATCAGGGCCGGTACGGCAGAGAGCCGCCCGTCCAGCACGGCACCGGTCGCCACCAGCGCCGGCAGCAGCATCAGCGGGCTGTAGGTGAACGCCGCGACCCGGGCGGTGAGCAGCCACCCGTTCGCCTGCGGGCGCTTCGGCGCCACCTCCCGCCAGGCGATCGTCCCGCCCTCGACGACCAGGCCCTTGCGGTGCCGGACCAGGTGCGCGCGGATCGCGTCCGAGCGGTAGAGCAGCACCACCACGGCGACGCAGAGCGCGGTGAGCACGGCGAACCCGACCAGGCCGGGCAGCGCGGGCACCCCTTGCCGGGGCACGATCAGCCGCCCGACGGCGAAGATCGTGGTCACCGCCAGGATCAGCCCGAACGGCCGGGCGCCCACCCGGCCCTTGTTCACATGGCCGATCAGCAGCAGGAAGCCGAGCGACCGGAGCATCGCCCAGCCGGTGCGTACGGCCAGACCGAACTCCTGCTCCGGGGCGTACCAGTAGTTGAGCAGCTCGACCACGACGGTGGCCGCCGCGGTCACGGCGAGCAGCGTGGTCAGCGCCCGGACGGCGGACGGCCGCCAGACCTCGACAGGTTCAGCGGCCGTCCTCATGGCATCCGATGTTGCCCGGCAGGGGCAACAGGCACACCTGTTACTTCTGCGGCTCCGCGTCCAGCCGGGCGCGCAGCGCGTCCAGCTCGGCCCAGAGCACGCCGGGAAGCTTGTCCCCGAACTTCTCGAACCACTCGGTGACCAGCGGCAGCTCGTTGCGCCACTCGTCCGCGTCGACCTTCAGCGCGATCCGGACGTCCTCCGGGGTCATGTCCAGACCCTCGACGTCGAGCGCGTCCTGTGCCGGGACCATGCCGATCGGCGTCTCCACGGCCTCGGCCCGGCCCTCCAGCCGCTCGATGACCCACTTGAGCACGCGGGAGTTCTCGCCGAAGCCCGGCCAGAGGAAGTTGCCCTCGGCGTCCTTCCGGAACCAGTTCACGTAGTAGATCTTGGGCAGCTTGGCCTCGTCGCCGTCCGCGCCCTTGCCCATCTCGATCCAGTGCCGGAAGTAGTCGCCGGCGTTGTAGCCGATGAACGGCAGCATGGCCATCGGGTCGCGGCGGACCACGCCGACCGCGCCGGAGGCGGCGGCGGTCGTCTCCGAGGAGAGCGTGGCGCCCATGTAGACGCCGTGCACCCAGTCGCGGGCCTCGGTGACCAGCGGGATGGTGTCGCGGCGACGACCACCGAACAGGATCGCGTCGATCGGCACGCCGTTCGGGTCGTAGTAGTCGTCGGCCAGGATCGGGCACTGCGTGATCGGGGTGCAGAAGCGGCTGTTCGCGTGCGAGGAGAGGCTCTCGCTCTCCGGCGTCCAGTCGTTGCCCTTCCAGTCGATCAGGTGCGCCGGCGGCTCACCCATGCCCTCCCACCAGATGTCGCCGTCGTCGGTGAGCGCCACGTTGGTGAAGATGGAGTTGCCCCGGTCCAGCGTCCGCATGGCGTTGGCGTTGGTCTTCCAGTCGGTGCCGGGAGCAACGCCGAACAGGCCGTACTCGGGGTTGATCGCGTAGAGGCGGCCGTCCGCGCCGAACCGCATCCAGGCGATGTCGTCGCCGATGGTCTCGACCTTCCAGCCCGGGATGGTCGGCTCCAGCATGGCGAGGTTGGTCTTGCCGCAGGCCGACGGGAAGGCGCCGGCGATGTGGTAGACCTTGCCCTCCGGCGAGGTGATCTTGAGGATCAGCATGTGCTCGGCCAGCCAGCCCTCGTCGCGCCCCATCACGCTGGCGATACGCAGCGAGTAGCACTTCTTGCCGAGCAGCGAGTTGCCGCCGTAGCCGGAGCCGTAGGACCAGATCTCCCGGCTCTCGGGGAAGTGCGAGATGTACTTGGTCTCGTTGCACGGCCACGCCACGTCCTGCTGGCCCGGCGCGAGCGGGGCGCCGATCGAGTGCAGCGCGTGCACGAAGTCGGCGTCGTCGCCCATCGCCTCCAGGATCGCCGACCCCATCCGGGTCATGATCCGCATCGAGGCGACCACGTACGGGCTGTCGGTGATCTCCACGCCGAACATGGGGTTCTCGGCCTCGATGGGGCCCATGCAGAACGGGATGACGTACATGGTGCGCCCGCGCATGCTGCCGCGGTACAGCTCCGTCATCGTCCGCTTCATCTCGGCCGGCGCCATCCAGTTGTTGGTGGGGCCGGCGTCCGCCTCGTCGACGGAGCAGATGAAGGTGCGCTCCTCCACCCGGGCGACGTCCGTGGGGTCGGTACGCGCGTAGAACGAGTTAGGCTTCTTCTCGGGATTAAGGCGGATCAGGGTGCCGTTGGCGACGAGTTCGTCGGTGAGACGGCGCCACTCCTCATCAGACCCGTCCACCCAGACCACGCGGTCCGGGGTGGTCAGTTCCGCGACCTCACGTACCCAGGCCAGCAGCTTGGGGTGGGACGTCGGGGCCTGATCGATACCCCGAACAGCAGCCGGAGCAACCATGTCACTTCTCCTTGTGGTCGACGCTGACCGATCTATGGGGTGCACGAGTTCCGGCGGGCTGGTACGCCGCCTCGTGGAAACCTGGGATTGGGCTCAGCGTAAACCGGACTGCCTCGTCAGTCAGTGGGACTGGTTGTGAAGAACTGCACAAGGTACGGCCACGCTGCGGCATCACGATCTGATACCCGCTTTCGCGCGCAGTTTCACGCAAATCCTGCGGTGAACCTTCGACGGCCGGGTCCGCACCGGAGTGACGGTGACGCCCGATCGCGGGGAAGCGTACGAACATGTCGCGAAAGACGATTCCGTGATGCGCTCCACAGATTCGCACAGCGCGTTACGCTCTGCTCACGGACATCGAGAACGGGCGACGCCTCTCCGACCCGGGCGGCCCGAGCGCGACGGCCGCGGCGAAGCCGTCGTGGCTGACTCGCCGTTGCAGTCCGCCCGGTTACCGCACAACCGGTACTCTCGGCGGGTGGCCGCGACGATGACCGGAGACCAACCGGGGGCTCCGCAGACCCGCCGGGGTCCGATCGGAGCACTGCTCGACCGTTTCGGTCACCTCATCCACGAACTGAGCAAGTTCGCCACCGTCGGCGGCCTGGCCTTCGTCGTGGACTTCGCCCTCTTCAACTATCTGTCCAGCGGCCGGGACATGCCCCCGCTGGCCGCGAAGACCATCTCCACGGTGATCGCCGCGACCGTCGCCTTCCTCGGCAACCGGTTCTGGACATGGCGGCACCGGCAGCGGTCGAACCCGGCCCGCGAGTACGCGCTGTTCTTCTTCTTCAACGCGGTCGGCCTCGGCATCGCGGTGGCCTGCCTCGCGATCAGCCACTACGGGCTGGGTGCGATCTGGCCCGTGGTGTTCCAGACCCCCCTGGCCGACAACATCGCCAGCTTCGTCGTCGGCACCGGCCTGGGAACACTCTTCCGGTTCTGGTCGTACCGACGGTTCGTCTTCGTCGAGGCGGGAACACCTCCCGTTCCGGCAACGAGCCACGACCGAGAGTCCGGGGCGTGACGAACCGCCCATCCCGACCCGCCGGGCCCAGCCGGCCCAGCCAACTGCCTAAGGTGTTCCGCATGCCTGGAGTCCGTCTGCTGCCCGAGCGCTGGCAGAAGTTCATCCACGAGGCGCTCAAATTCGGCGTCGTCGGCGGCATCAACACCGTCATCAATTACGCGGTGTTCAATGCTCTGGCACTCACGGTTTTCCGCGACGGCCAGCTGAAGGCGACAGTGATCGCGACGATTGTCGCCACGATCACGTCGTATCTGATGAATCGTCACTGGACGTACCGCGATCGACCGAAATCGGCACTCCGGCGCGAATACGTCCTGTTCTTCCTCTTCAACGGCGCGGGTCTGGTCATCGAACTCGGCGTCCTGGCCCTGGCCAAGTACGGCCTCGGCGTACACGGCCTGCTCGCGCTGAACGTCGCCAAGACCATCGGTGTCCTGCTGGCCACGCTGTTCCGCTTCTGGTCCTACCGGACGTTCGTCTTCCAGCCGGTCCCCAAGCACGCCGAGGAGACCTGGCACTCGGTGCCGCGTGACGAGTGGGACAACGTCGCCGAGATGGACCCGGTGGCCGAGCTGGCCGAGTCGGTCAGCGAGCTGGAGGAGGAGGAACCGCCTCCGGGCGCCGGCCGGGCGGCCGACTTCCCGCCACCGCGGGGCCGCCCCGCGCCGGCGGACGCCGGACTCGGTGGCGCGCTCGGCGCCGACCTGGACGCCGAACTCGCCGCGGAACTCCAGCCCCGTCGCGCCCGCCGCTGAACGACGAAGGCCGGCACCCCTGACAAGGGGCGCCGGCCTTTCCCGTCGGCGGGGTCAGGGCTGGTCGCGCAGCGACTTTCCCTCGGTCATGTCGGCCAGGATCTCGCGCATCTCGCCGTCACCAAGGCTGTGCTTGTCGTGGTGCGCCTCGACCAGCTCGTAGAGCTTCGTCTGCACCCTGTCCACACCCGGCACGTCGTGCAGCACCGACTGGCCGCGCTCGCCCGCCGACTCGATGGTCAGCGTGCCGCAGCCGAGCAGCCGCTCCACGAAACGCTGGTGCATCGCGTGGTCGTTGATCCGGGTCAGCGGCAGATCCCGCCGGTTACGCGACAGCACCCCCTGCTGGAGCAGCACCCGCTCGTTCGTGAACAGATAGTGCGTGGTGCGCCAGACCAGAAACGGCCACAGACCCAGCCACAGCACCAGCACCAGGCCGACCACCGCGATCGCGTAGAGCGCGATCGTGCCGCCGCTGCCGTCGGGCAGCAGGAGCCACCCGGCAACGACCGCCGCGACGGCGAGCACGAGCACCAGGACCGGCCGGATCAGGGCCTTCCAGTGCGGGTGCAGGTGCAACACGACGTGCTCGTCCTCGGTGAGCACGTCTTCGGGGAACGCCACGGCGGAACCTCCTCGCAGAACCGGACGCGCTGACCGTAACCGGTCGGCGCATCCGGCCGGCATCGGCCGCGCGGGCGGTCGGCGACGGTGTTGCGGTGATCTTCCCGGGCGCCTCAGCGCAGGTGCAGCACGTCGCCCGCGGCGAGCCGCAACGTCTCCCCGTCGGCGTCGACCAGGAGCTGCCCGTCGGCGTCCACGCCGGTGGCGGTCCCGTGCGCCTCGCGGCCGTCGGGCAGCAGCACCCGCACCCGGCGGCCGACGGTGGCGCACCCCGCCAGGTACGCCTCGCGCAGCCCACTGGCCTCCGCGTCGCCTCCGGCGTCACGCCAGCGCTCGTACCAGTCGGCGAGCGAGCGCAGCAGCGCCCGCAGCAGCGGATCGCGGTCGGTGGCGGTGGCGCCGGCGAGCTGGAGCGACGTGGCGGGCAACCCGGTCGGGTTCTCCGGCAGCTCGTCGGCGCGCAGCGTCACGTTCAGCCCGACACCGACCACGATCGCGGGCGGCCTGTCGATCTCCCCCGGCACCGCCTCGGCCAGCACCCCGGCGCACTTCGCGCCGTCCACCAGCAGGTCGTTGGGCCACTTCAGCCGCGCGTCCAGCTCGGCCAGCAGGCGTACCGCCTCGACCAGCGCGACACCGGCGAGCAGCGGCAGCCAGCCGTACCCGGTGGCGGGCACGGGCGACCAGCCGCGCTCCGCGACCGCCTCGCCGGGCCGCAGCAGCACGCTCGTCGCGAGACCCGCGCGCGGCGGCGACTGCCAGACGCGGCCCCGGCGGCCACGGCCGGCGGTCTGCCGCTCGGCGACCACCACCAGGCCCTCCGGCTCGCCGGCCCGCGCCGCGGCCACCGCGTCCGCGTTCGTCGAGCCGGTCTCGGCCAGCAGCTCCAGCCGGCGCCAGGGCCCGTTCGGCGCGAGGAGCGCGCGCCGCAGCCGGGCCGCCGACAGCGGCGGTCGGTCCAGATCGGTGTACGGCGAGCCGGGCATCCCGCCAGCCTACGGCCACCCGGCCCGCCGGTCGCCGCGAAGCGGTGAGGCGCACTGCACAGCCTCAGACACCTGAACCATCGTTATATTCCACGGGTGACTACCGAGACCGGGTTCAACATCCACACGACCGCCGGCAAGCTGGCGGACCTGGAGCGACGGCTCGACGAGGCGGTGCACGCCGGGTCGGCACGCGCGGTCGAGAAGCAGCACGCGCGGGGCAAGAAGACCGCCCGCGAGCGGATCGAGATGCTCCTCGACGAGGGCTCGTTCGTCGAGCTGGACGAGTTCGCCCGGCACCGCTCGACCAACTTCGGGCTGGAGAAGACCCGCCCGTACGGCGACGGCGTGGTGACCGGCTACGGCACCGTGGACGGCCGGCAGGTCTGCGTCTTCTCGCAGGACTTCACCGTCTTCGGCGGCTCCCTCGGCGAGGTCTTCGGCGAGAAGATCGTCAAGCTGATGGACCTCGCCATGAAGATCGGCTGCCCGGTCGTCGGCATCAACGACTCCGGCGGCGCGCGGATCCAGGAGGGCGTCACGTCCCTCGGCCTCTACGGCGAGATCTTCTTCCGCAACGTCCGGGCCAGCGGCGTCATCCCGCAGATCTCGCTCATCATGGGCCCGTGCGCGGGCGGCGCCGTCTACTCCCCGGCGGTCACCGACTTCACCGTCATGGTCGACCAGACCTCGCACATGTTCATCACCGGCCCCGACGTGATCAAGACGGTGACCGGCGAGGACGTCGGCATGGAGGAGCTGGGCGGCGCCCGCACCCACAACACCCGCAGCGGCAACGCGCACTACCTCGGCACCGACGAGGAGGACGCGATCGAGTACGTCAAGGCGCTGCTGTCGTACCTGCCGTCGAACAACCTGGACGAGCCGCCGGTCTTCGACGCGCCCGCGATCCTCGACGTCACGGATTCCGATCGCGAGCTGGACACGCTGATCCCGGACTCGGCGAACCAGCCGTACGACATGCACCGGGTCATCGAGCACGTGCTCGACGACGGCGAGTTCCTCGAGGTGCAGCCGCTGTACGCGCAGAACATGGTGGTCGGTTTCGGCCGCGTCGAGGGACGCCCGGTGGGCGTGGTGGCGAACCAGCCGATGCAGTTCGCCGGCACGCTCGACATCGCCGCGTCGGAGAAGGCAGCCCGGTTCGTGCGCACCTGCGACGCGTTCAACGTCCCGGTGCTCACCTTCGTGGACGTGCCCGGCTTCCTGCCCGGCACCGGCCAGGAGTGGGACGGCATCATCCGCCGCGGCGCGAAGCTCATCTACGCGTACGCCGAGGCCACCGTCCCGAAGGTCACCGTCATCACCCGCAAGGCGTACGGCGGCGCGTACGACGTGATGGGCTCCAAACACCTCGGCGCGGACCTGAACTTCGCCTGGCCGACCGCGCAGATCGCGGTGATGGGCGCGCAGGGCGCGGTGAACATCCTCTACCGCTCGGAACTGGCGAACGCCGATGACCCGGCCGCCGTCCGGGCCGAGAAGATCGCCGAGTACGAGGACACGCTCGCCAACCCGTACATCGCGGCCGAGCGCGGCTACGTCGACGGGGTGATCCCGCCGCACGAGACGCGTACCCAGATCGTGCGGGCGCTGCGGGTGCTGCGCACCAAGCGCGAGACGCTGCCGCCGAAGAAGCACGGCAACATCCCGCTGTAGTGCGCCGGTGCCCCCGCCGGTCCGGCTGCGGGGGCACCGGCGTCAGCAGCCCGGGTTGGAGGCCACGCACATCCGCTCGGCCGCGACCCGGGCCATCTGTTTCACCTGCTCCTCCGTCACCCGCGGCTCCGGGACATCGGTGCGCAGCTCGCCGGACGGGCGCAGCACCGTCACCAGGTCACCCACCCGTACGACCAGGCGGTCCTCGAACAACGGCGCATAGCCGGGCGGCCGGCCGGTCGCCTCGTCCGGCGCCACGCTCGCCTCGTGCCGCAGCAGCAGTGCCCGATCTCCGGCGAAGCCGCTCGCCGCGACGTACCAGCGGTGCACGACCTCGGCGCCGGCCATCCCCCGCTCGGTGTAGACCTGGCTCGTCGTCCGCCACGCGCCGCAGGCCGCGACAGTGCCTTCCAGGTCGGCGACGAACCGGCCCGCCGCGCCCGGCGCCATCCGGTAGACGTCCTGGGTGAGGACCGTTCCGATGGTGGTCGCGGGCTCGGTCGGCGGTTCCATCAGGGTCTGCGACCGCGAGTAGCGCGAGCGCGGTTCCTCGGCCGGCCGCCCCTGTTCACGGGCGCAGACCTGGAGGAGGTCGTCGACCCGGACCGGCTCGTCGAGGCCGGTCTCGCTGAGCCGCTCGCCGGTCGGAGCGGGTATGTCGGCCGGTTCCAGCATCGCCTCGGCCACGATCTCCCCCGGCCCGTCGACCGCACCGGCGACGGGCGGTGGCGACGCGCCGGTCCGGTCCACCAGGGTCGCGGTGAGCGCCGCCACGACCACCACCGAGACCGCGGCGAGTGCGGCGGAGCGTCGGCTGCGCCGCCGGGCCGCGGCCCGGATGGCCCCCGGCTCCGGCCAGGTGACGTTGCGCAGGTCCCGGTGCAGCAACTCCACGAGCGCGACGTCGTCAGGCATCTGCCGCCTCCTCTTCCAGGTCCACGACGGCGAGCAGCTCGGCGAGCGCGGTCCGCCCCCGGGACAGCCGGGCCTTCACGGTGCCGATCGGCGCCTCGGTCTCCCGCGCCACCTCGGCGACCGGCATGCCGAGCAGGTAGTGCATGGCGATCGCGGTGCGCTGGGCCTCGGGCAGCCGGCGCAGCGCGGCGACCACCTCCAGCGTCTCGGTGCTCGGCGCCGGCACGTCCGCCACCGCGCCGTGCCGCAGGTAGGCGCGCGCCCGGCTGCGCAGGCTGCGCCAGCGGCTCACCGCGATCCGGCTCGCCACCACCCGTACCCATGCCTCCGGGTCGTCGTACCCGCGCACTGTGGACCACCGCTGCCAGGCCCGGATGTACGCCTCCTGCACGGCGTCCTGCGCCTCGGCGAGGTCGCCGGTGAGCACGTAGACGAAGCCGAGCAGCCGCTGTCGGCTGCCCCGGTAGAACTCGTCGAAGCCGTCGCTGTCGGGCACCTGCCACCTCCCCGTGTTCGTGAGGGGACACGCCTGGCGGCGCGGCGCGGGTTGCCTGCTCAGCCGACCAATTTCTCCAGTTCGCCGAGCGGGAGGCCGCCGGCCGGGATCCGGTCGCGGACCGCCCGGCGTACCGCGACCTGCACCGCCGCGTTTGCCGGGGTGGGCACACCGTGCAGGCGCCCGAGCAGCACGATCTCGCCGTTGAGGTGGTCGGTCTCGACCGAGCCCGCACCACGGGCCAGGCTCTGCCAGGTGGAGCCGCCGGAGCGCTCCTCGCCGCCCACCGGCCGGTGCGACACCAGGTCACCCCGTTCGGCCGCCTCCTCCTCGACCGTGGTGTGGGCGATGCCCGCTGCGGCGAGCGCCGCCTCTCCCTCGGCGCGTACCCGCTGCGACAGCGACTCGGGCACGTCCCGGCCGAGCAGCGCCTGAAGGCCGTTGCCGAGGTTGGCGAGCAGCTTGCCGTACTTCCAGCGCATCACGTCGTCGCGGACCGGGGCGACGAACCCGGCGGCGGTCAGGTCGGCGGCGACCGCCCGGCTGGTGTCGTCGGCGCCGCTCGGGTAGCGGCCGATGTGCAGCATGCCCGGATGCGGATGGCCGTTGGCGACGACCACGCCCGGCTCCAGGTGGGTGGCGGGCAGCCACACGCACACCGGGTGCACCCGCGCGAAGCGCCGCAGCGCGGCCGGCTCGTTCGCCACGCCGTTCTGGGCCAGCACGACCGGCAGTCGTTCGCCGGCCGTCCCGCCGCCCTCGACCGGCGCGTCCGCCCAGGCGGTCAGCGCCGCCACGGTGTCCTGCGACTTCACGGTGAGGACCAGCACCGTGTCGGCCGGCAGCGGCGGCCCGTCCGGCCCGGCCACCGCCGGCAGCCGGCCGGTGACGGCACGGTCCGGCGTGCGCAGCGTCAGACCCCGCTCCCGCAGCGCGTCCAGATGCGCGCCGCGCGCCACGAGTGTCACGTCGTGGCCGGCGTCGGCCAGGAGTACGCCGATGGTGCCGCCGACTGCGCCCGCTCCGATGATCACGTATCGCACGGATCCGATTCTGCCCTGCCGCGAGGCGGCCCGCTCCGGGACGAGGTGCGGCTCGGTGCGGTGCGGCTCGGTGCGGCTGTCGGGCACGGCGGCGCGGCCGGCTGCGGCGCGACGCCGCTCGGCACGGCGTCAGGCGGTGAGGCCTGCGTCGGCCAGGATCGGGCCGGCCAGCAGCAGCGCGCCTGCGGCCAGCGCGCCCACGCTCACCAGCAGGAACACGCCCACCCAGAACAGCGCCGGGAACGGCGTGATCCGGGCGAGCTGGTCGGCGTCGGACTGCGGCATCCGGCCCCGCGCGCGCTGCCGGTGCAGCTCGAACACCGGCCGTACGCCGCCGAGCAGCAGGAACCAGACCGACGTCCAGGCGAACGCGGCCTGCACCTCGGGTGAGGTGTACCAGGAGACGGCGAGCACCACCCCGCCGGTGACCAGCAGCGAGAGCACGCCGAACAGGTTGCGGATCATCACCAGCATGGCCAGCAGCAGCGCCACCGCGAGCCAGAGCAGCAGCGTGATCCGGTTCCCGGCCAGCAGCCAGGCGCCGCCGAGGCCGAGCAGCGAGGGCGCGACGTACCCGGCGAGCAGCGTGAGGATCATGCCGGGCCCGGTGGGACGGCCGGCGGACAGCGTCAGCCCGGAGGTGTCCGAGTGCAGCCGGATGCCGTGCAGCCGCCGGCCGGTGAGCAACGCGACGAGCGCATGGCCGCCCTCGTGCGCGATGGTCACCGCGTTACGGGCGATCCGCCAGGGCAGCCGGGCCACGACCACCGCGAGCGCGACCACGGCGGTGACCACCACGAGCAGCGGCGGCGGGTCCGGCTGGGCACTGGTCAGCGTGTCCCAGAGCGTGGTGAGACCGTCGATCAGGGGCATGGGCGGGGAGCCTACCGCCCCGAGCCGTGTTGTTCGACCGGCCGAGTCTCACAGAGTGTGAGACTGATCGGACGAGGCGCCGGGGCGGAGGTGAGGTCGGTGAGCGCAGCTACTGTCGCGCCACCTGGGCGAACGACGACCGTCGATGAAAATTTCCTTTCGTCCTATTGCGATCTAGGGCACTAACCTCCAAAGATGGGCATCAATCAACGGACGTCCCTCTGGAGGCAACCATGGCCCGTACCAGACTCTCCGTACGCCGGCTTCTCGCCGCCGGCCTGGCCGCCGCCGCCACCGCGGCCGTGGCCCTCGTGGCGACCGCCGGACCGGCTGCCGCCGCGACCACCCCCGGGATCGACGTCTCCCGCTACCAGGGCAGCATCAACTGGACCAGCGTGCGCAACGCGGGCATCCAGTTCGCCTTCATCAAGGCCACCGAGGGCACGAGCTACAAGGACCCGAACTTCAACGCGAACTACGTCAACGCGTACAACGCCGGGGTGATCCGCGGGGCGTACCACTTCGCCCGGCCGAACATCTCCGCCGGTTCCACCCAGGCCAACTACCTGGCCAGCAACGGCGGCGCCTGGTCGGCCGACAGCCGGACCCTGCCCGCCGCGCTGGACCTGGAGGGCAACCCGTACAGCGGCGGCTACTGCTACGGCCTGAGCACCACCGGCATGCGCAACTGGGTCCAGGACTTCCTCAACACCTACCGCTCCCGCACCGGCCGGTACGCGGTCATCTACACCACGACGAGCTGGTGGAACCAGTGCACCGGCAGCTGGAGCGGCCCGTGGGCCAACCACCCGCTGTGGGTCGCCCGCTGGGCCAGCTCGCCCGGCACCCTGCCGGCCGGCGCTCCGTTCTATAGCTTCTGGCAGTACACCAGCACCGGTGCCGTCTCCGGGATCAGCGGCAACGTCGACCGCAACTACTGGAACGGTGACCGCAGCCGGCTCATCGCCCTGGCCAACAACACCTGACGTACGTGCGACACAAGCGGGACCGCCTCCTCACGAGGCGGTCCCGCTGTCGTCGTACCCGGGTCAGGCTCTGCGGCGCGCGGTGGCCGGGACGGGCACCGGCGTGCGGCGCGTCAGGCGCCATGCCGTGACGCCCACGACCGTGAGCGTCAGCACGCCGAGGACCGCGACCGGCGCGGACAGACCGGCGCTGATCAGGAGCAGTACGACGTCGCCGAGCGCAACGAGCATCCACAGTGCCAGCCGCGGGCCGGTGTACCTCCGTCGGTAACCCATGTCGCGCCTCCTTCCGTCGTCGAAGGGATTCATACCCCCGAGGACGGAGAGCCATGCGAGCGAGTTTCGTGACCGGCGGGATTCCCGGTCAGTTCTTGCGGTCCGGCACGAAGCCCTTGGTGATGATCTCCCAGTTGGCCAGGTTGGCGTCCCAGTCCTTCGCGGGCACCTCCCAGCGCAACGCGAAGCCCCGGTTGCTGGCGGTCGCCACACCACGGTTGCGGACGTGGAAGCGGGTGCCGTCGTCGCGGGTCGCCAGCCAGTCCCAGTCGGCGCAGGTGCGGAAGTAGGGGTCACACTTGGTGATGCCGACCAGCTTGTAGTCCCGAACGCGCGAAGCGCGGTACGGCTCCTGGCCCTTCCAGTCGGCGTACGCGTCGTCCTTCGGGTTCGGCGTCCACTGGATGAACAGCACCCGCCGCGCGCCGCCAACCTCGTAGAGCACGACGTTGTCCCCGCCGACCCGCGCCTGGAAGTTCTCCGGGATCGGCACCTTGAAGCCGTTCGGGCCGGTGTAGAGGCGCCAGCCGGCCGGCAACGCGGCCCCGGACGCCGACGGGCTGGCCGACGGCGTGGGGCTGGCCGACGCACTGGTCGCCGGGGCGCTCGGCGACGCGCTCTCGCTCGGCGCGGGCGGCGCCGCCGCCGACGCCGACGTGCCGGCCGTCGGTTCGCCGCCGTCGCCGTCGCCGTCGTTGTTCAGCAGCGGCACGGCCACCACCAGGCCGACGAGCAGCAGCAGGACCAGCGCGCCGATCAGCAGGTTGCGCCGGTTGGGCGCGGACTTCTCGACCGGCAGCACGGTGGCCCGGCCGGTCGACGGCGCCTCCTGCGCCGGAGCCGGGCTGACCGGCGCGGAGCCGGTCACGGCCGGACTCACCGGCGCCGGGGTGTCGGTGACGGGCTCGCCGTCGAGCCGCGTCTCGTCCAGCGCCGGGTCGGCGCCGTCCACCCGGGCCTCGTCGTCCACAAGCGTCTCGTCGGCCGAGGGCGCCGGGTCGAGCTTCGCCGTCGGGTCGGCGACCGGCGGGGTCACCTTGGCGGTGGGACCGGCGTCCGCGGTGGGCGCCGGCACCATCGCCGCCGGGTCGGCGGCTGCCGCCGTACCCCCGGTCGCGGCGACCCCGGAAGCGGCGCGTTCGGCCTGGTCGGCCGGGCGCGGCGCGGGCACCAGCGGCGGGCGCGGCACGCGCGGACCGTTCGGCCCCGGCCGGCGTACGCCGTCCAGCAGCGAGATGCTCTTGGCCCGCCGGCCGGCGGCCTTGCGCAGCATGCGCTCCGCCACCTCGGCGGTGATCCGCTCGTCCGGGTCCTTGCGCAGCAGGCCCTGAAGCACCGGCTTGAGCGGCCCGGCGTTGCGCGGCGGCGGCATCGGCTCGGTGGCGAGCGCCGCGAGCGTGGCGATCGCCGACGGGCGCGCGTACGGCGACTTGCCCTCGACCGCCGCGTAGAGCGTGGCGCCGAGCGACCAGAGGTCCGCCTCCGGGCCGGCGGTGCCGTCGCGGGCGCGCTCCGGCGAGATGTACGCGGGCGAGCCCAGCACCATGCCGGTGCGCGTCACGTTGGGGTCGCCGGGGATGGTGGCCAGGCCGAAGTCGGTGAGCACCACGCGGCCGTCCTCGCCGAGCAGCACGTTGCCGGGCTTGACGTCGCGGTGCATGATGCCGGCCTTGTGCGCGGCCTTCAGCGCGTTGAGCACGCCGAGGCCGACCTCGACCGCCTTCGCCGCCGACACCGGGCCGTCCTCGGCGATGGTGTCCTGCAACGACTTCGACGCCACGTACTCCATGACGATCCACGGATCGCCGTCGGTGCGCAGCACGTCGAAGATGCGGACCACGTTGACGTTGTTGAGGCGGGCGATCGCCCGCGCCTCACGCAGCGAGCGCTCGCGCATCTCGCGGCGCTCCTCCGGAGTGAGGCCGGGGGGCGGGACCAGTTCCTTGATGGCCACGTCCCGGTGCAGCACCTCGTCCCGCGCCTTCCAGACGCGGCCCATGCCGCCTTGACCGAGCGGCGTGAGGAGCCGGTACCGGTCGGCGACGAGTTGGGGGAGCGCGTTCGACATCGCAGAGAACCGTACCCGGCCGCTCGGACGCTCACACCGTCGGCACGCCACTGTACGGCGAAGGTCGAATTCGCGACGCGTACCCTGGGGTCATGTCTGCCGAGGAGCCGCTGTTCCGGATCGTCCGCGGCGTGCCCACCGCCGAGGAGCTGGCCGCTCTGGTCGGCGCGATCGTGGTGCGCACCCGCCCGGCCCCGGCCGCCGCGCCGGCCCCCGTGTCGCAGTGGGCGCGCAGCGCGCGGCCCGCGCCGGCCCGGCCGATCGCCGGCCCCGGCGCCTGGCGGGCCTCCGGCCTGCCCCGCTGACATCTTCCCCCGCTCGCGGCGCCGGGTGGGGCTGCCGGGATCCACGTCGAGCCATTAACCTCACTCAGGGAAACCGTGTGGTGACGGGCAGGAGGCTCCGATGATCCCGGAGGACAACCAGCCAGCCGGCTGGCTGCGCGGCTACGGCGGCATCGAGGCCGACATCCGGCAGATGCGGGAGTTCGCCGACCGCCTCCAGGACGAGGTGACACGCAACTACGCGCCGCACCTGTCCTACATCGCCGACGACATGAAGGCCCCGGTGCCCAACCCGGCCGACGCCTTCATCGAGCTGGTCCAGTTCCTCCAGGCCCACCACGACACGCAGACCGCGGCGGTGAGCGCCGTGTGGGACCTCGCACCGGCGACCGGCCACCTCGCCGACGCCGCCGGACGGATCGCCGCCCGCTACGGCGACGCCGACGCGTTCTCCTCCGCCCGAGTGGCCGACGTGGAACGAGCGCTCGCCGGCCCCTCCGCCACCGTCCCCCGCCCGATGCCACCGCTGGCCGACCCCACCGCCCCCGAACAGAGCCGGGTGATCCTGCCGTGATCGAACGGGGCAGCGGACGCACCTCCGGGCTGACCGACTGGCGGCTGATGGACGTCCTCAGCATGTGGGCGTGCGTGCAGGACCAGGACACCGCCGGCCAGTGGAAGCAGGTCGCCGGCTGGCGCAAGGTGTGCGACCTCGCCCTGGCCCACCTGAGCCGCCTGCGCGAATACCGGCGCGGCCTCGCCGAGGCATGGCCCCCGGAGACCAACACCGCCGCGCGGGCCTACATCGGCGAACTCGACCAGCTCATCGACCGCGTGCAGCGCACCCACGACGCCGCCGCCGCGAACTACGACGCGCTGGCAGCCGCCGCCCGCGCCATCGGCAGCGCGCGGGCCGAGCTGCAACCGCTGCACGAGGAGTACGCGAAGAAGCTGCGGCAGAAGCAGGCGTACGAGGCGACGATCGCCGATCCGAAGGCGGTGGCCGGTAGCCGGTTGCCCGAGCGGCCCCCGGTGACGGACGACGACCTGGAGCAGTTGAACGTACGGGCGCGCGGGTTGATGACGGGACTGAGCGGCGAACTCCAGCACGCCCAGGTCATGCTTCGGCAGCCGCCACCTCCGGTTCGGCCTCCCCGCGACATCTCTACGGAGGAAATCGGAGGAAGCGGCGGCGCCGTTCCTCTCATTCCCCCCATCGTTCCCGTGGCGACTGGCCCAAGTACAAGGCCTGTCAATTCCGCCAGACGTTTAGAACAACGACCTCCACCAGCGGCAGTGCCGAATCATGGACCTGTGACCGGGCCCGTCCTTGGAGGCGTCTCGCCTGGTGCCGCAGGAACGATTTCCCAACCCGCCGCCCCAGCCAACATCACACACCCTGTACCTGCAAGCCTCGGCACGCCGCCAGTACTTCCGCCCAACCTACCGGCGGGCTCCAACCCTCCCGGGAATGGCAGGCCGTTTACTAGTCCAATAAACCCGGAGGGCCAGCGCAACGCCTCAGCCGCCGCTCCACGCACCACCCCACCTGGACTTATCGGGGGCGCGCCTGCTGCGGGACAGGGGCAAGCGAACCGCTCAACCCCTCGCAAGATTAATCCAGTTGGCGGCGTTATCGGCGGCGGCGGAGCAGGCACCTCTCCCACCGGGGCTGCGGGCTCTCGACCTGGCGGCGCTCGTGCCTCTGGCTCATTCGCAGCTCCGGCAAGCGGTAACGCGACGGGCGGCCCAATGGGTAACCAACCCAAGACGAGCCGCGGACGCGCCGATCAAATCAAAGAATCGGCGTGGGATCCCGACAACCCTTGGGAAACCCAAAAGGGTGTCGATCCAGTGATGCGACCCCCCGAGGATGAGGGACCAATTGACCCAGGGCCGGCAATCGGCTTCAACAGGTGAGCCTGAATCGCGGCCAAGTTAGTGGCGCAGTACTGGCAACACTAGCAGTGTTGACGGTCGCGGCAGCAGCACCCACGCACCCAGAACTGAAGTCAACTCCGGCAAAGCAGTGGCATCTGCAATACTTGAAGGCGGCGCAGGCACATAATCTGACTCAAGGCGAAAACGTAACCGTCGCAGTTCTAGATACCGGCGTCTCCCCTCATCCCGACCTTTCGGAAAATTTGCTCGACGGCGCAGACCTGATCCGGGGCGGAACCATCGAAGGCCGAAGCGATTCGAGTGGGCATGGAACGGGCATGGCGGGCCTGATCGCGGCGACAGGCCGCGCAGGCTCCGCTCAGGGAATTGCACCGCGGTCGAAGGTTCTTCCGGTGGTAGTCACTCCGTCCGACGGCCGCGGCGACCCTGATGTGCTAGCAGAGGGCATAGACTTCGCCGCCTCCCAGGGCGCGAAGGTGATTAGCATCTCCAGCGTAGGTGGTACAAGCTCGAATCTGGTTCGAGCAATCCGCACCGCAATCGCGGCAGACATCACTATCGTTGCCGCTGCTGGAAACCGACCAGAGGATGCCTTTGTCGGCTACCCGGCCGTCGAGGAATCCGTAATTGCTGTTGGAGGAATAGACAGGGCAGGAAACCACGCAGCGGTCTCGGTTGCCGGGCCGGAAATTGATGTCGTAGCGCCGGCCGTCGACATATACAGCACCGGGCTCAACGGGGGCTATCGAGTCGGCACCGGCACGTCGGATGCCACCGCGATCGTTGCCGGGGCTGCTGCTCTCATTCGCTCCAAGTACCCGAACCTTCCCGCCCAGGAAGTCGCCCACCGGCTGACCGCCACCGCCGTCGACAAGGGACCACCCGGCCGGGACGACCAGTACGGCTACGGCGTCATTGATCTGGTCGCCGCGCTCACCGCCGACGTCCCCCCGCTCGGCTTCGAGTCCTCGAACGTCACGCCACCGGCATCTGCCGAGGCAGCCCCGGACAAGGGCGACGACAGCAGCGCGACCGTACGCGGGCTCGCCACCCTGGGTGTGCTGGTGGCGGCGGGCGGCGGGTACTTGTTCTGGCGGCGCCGCCGACGCGCCGACGACCCGCCGCCGAGGGTCAGCCGGTAGCGTCGGCGGGGTGTCGACCTCCGTACCGGTGCGCCTCGTGCTCGCCTCGCAGTCCCCCGCCCGCCGCAAGCTGCTCCAGGCCGCCGGGATCGAGCCTGACGTGCTGGTCAGCGGCGTGGACGAGTCGCAGGTGGTGAGCGATCGGGCCGAGGATCTGTGCCTCGAACTGGCCCGGCTGAAGACGCAGGCCGTACGCGATCGGCTGCGGCCCTCGCCGGACGAGCGCACGCTGGTGCTCGGTTGTGACTCGGTGCTCGCCTTCGACGGCGAAATCCTCGGCAAGCCTGATGACGCGGCCGACGCCACCCGGCGGTGGCAGCGGATGCGCGGGCGAAGCGGCGTCCTGCACACCGGGCACTGCCTGATCGATGTGACCCACGAGTCCCGGGCCGAGGCGGTCGCCTCGACGACCGTGCACTTCGCAGACGTCAGCGACGAGGAGATCGCCGCGTACGTGGCGACGGGTGAGCCGCTGGCGGTGGCCGGCGCGTTCACCATCGACGGGCTGGGCGGGGCGTTCCTGACCGGGATCGAGGGCGACCCGGGCACGGTGGTGGGGTTGTCCCTGCCGCTGCTGCGCCGGCTGCTCGCCGAGGTGGACCTGAGCATCGTCGACCTGTGGACGAAGGTCGCGCCCGGGGGCCAGGAGATCGAACATCTCGGCTAACGTCCGGACATGACCACGAAGCCGCTGCCGCTCACCCCGGAACTGCACGCCTACCTGGTGGCCCACGGCTCAGCGCCGGACGAGATCGTCCGGGAGCTGGCCGAGGAGACCCGGGCGGCCCTGCCCGCCGAGGCGGTCATGCAGGTCGCGCCGGAACAGGCGGCGTTCCTGACCTTCCTGACCCGGCTGCTCGGCGTACGGCAGGCGGTGGAGGTCGGCACGTTCACCGGCCTCTCCTCGCTGGCGATCGCCCGCGGGCTGGCCGAAGGCGGGCGGTTGACCTGCTTCGACATCTCCGAGGAGTACACGGGCGTGGCCCGGCGCTACTGGGAGCGCGCCGGTGTGCAGGACCGGATCGAGCTGCGCATCGGCCCGGCCGCCCAGACGCTGCGCGAGCTGCCCCGCGAGCGCTACCTGGACTTCGCGTTCATCGACGCCGACAAGGTCGGGTACCCGATCTACTGGGACGAGCTGGTGCCCCGTATGCGTCCCGGCGCGGTGATCGCCGTCGACAACACGCTGCGCGACGGCCGGGTGCTCGCCCCGCGCAACGCCGACGACCGGGCGATCGCCGCCTTCAACGACGCGGTGATCGCGGACGTCCGCGTCGAGGCGGTCATGCTGCCGATCGCCGACGGAGTCACGCTCGCCCGGGTGCTCTGAAACCGATCCCCGAGGCCGGGGGACGCATGCCGCCCAGGGACACGGTCAAGCCGGAAGGGCGGCTGGGCGCAGGGCGCGCCCCAGCCGCACCGTGAGCAGCACCGCTACCGCGATGAACACGGGCAGCAGCAGGAACGCCGGGTGCGGGCCGACGCCGTCGGCCACCCACCCGAGCGCCACCGGCGCGATCCCGAAACCCACACCCATCGAGTACGCCGACCAGCCCGCCGCCTTGTCGGCGGCCGGACCGGCCACGGCCAGCGCGATCGAGATCGCCAACGGGTAGTGCAGCGCGTTGCCGAGCCCGAGCACGACCAGCCCGGTGACCGCGAGCCAACCGACAGTGCTGGCCCAGAACAGCGCGAACCCGGCCAGCGAGACGGTGAGCGCGCCGAGCAGCAGCGGTACCGACGGCCAGCGCAACGCGGCCCGGCCACCGGCGATCCGGCCGGCGAACATGCCGCAGACGATCGCGGCTACCGCTGCCGATGCCCCGCCCGCGCTCAGCCCGGCGTGGGTCCGGAGCACGTCGGCGGTCCACAACGACAGGCAGACCTCGATCGACCCGGTGACGGACATCAGGACCCAGGCGATCCAGTACGCACGCGGCAGCCGCCCCGCCGAACCGGCGGCGGTGACGCCCGAAGCAGGAACGGCCGAAGCAGGAACGGTCGAAGCAGAGACGGAGGGAGCGGACACAGCGGCCTCGGAGACCCCGGATGCGGGGACGGCGGGCACCCGGGTGGAGGCGGCGACGGGGACCGGCGTGCCGACAGCCGCGACAGCGGGGGCGCGTTGCGGCACGCGTACCCGGAAAGTCAGGGCGGCGAGCGCTACCAGCGTGATCAGCCCGACCTCGACGGCCATCAGCGGTCGCCAGCCGAGACCGGCGTCGACGGTGAGGCCGATGGTCAGCGGCGCCAGGATGCCCATGCCGGCGCAGGCCGCGTTGGCCTCGGTGAGCGCGGCGGGGGCGGCGGTTCCGTGCCGGGCGGTGAGCACCACGCTCACACCGCTGACGACCATCATGCCGAAGGTGGCGATGACCGCGACGGCGGCGAGTGTGGCCGGTAGCGGGCGGAGCAGGCCGAGCGCGGTGACGCCGGCGGCGACGCCGGCGAGGCCGAGCCAGATGGCCGGGCCGCGGCCGAGGCGGCGGGCGACCGGGGCGAACAGCGCGCCGCCGGCGAGCGCGCCCACAGCGATGCCGGTGCTGTGCAGGCCGGCGACGGCGGCGCTGGTGCCCTGTTCGTCGCGGAGCAGGGGTACGACCGGGCCGAACCCGTAGAGGAAGAAGCCCCAGAGACCGAGCTGGGCGTAGGTCAGCCAGGTGAACCGGTCACGGATGAGGCGGGGCACCGGCCCACGCTACGCGCGTGACACCGGTGCCCCGTGCCTGCTGAGAGGTACGTCTCCCCTGCTCAGCGGACGCTGCGGGCGAACTGGCGGGCGGCCCAGAACACACCCGCGGCGGCGAGCACCGCGATGATGCCGAGGCCCTGCCAGACGCGGTCGTTGCCGAGGTCGCCGTTGAACAGCGCGCGGGTGCCCTCGACCGCCCAGGAGAACGGGTTCCACTTGGCGACGCCCTGGAGCCAGCCGGGGGCGAAGGTGAGCGGCAGCAGGATGCCGGAGAGCAGCAGCACCGGCTGCGCGACCGTGTTCATCAGTGGGGCGAGCGCGTCCTCGCTCTTGACCTTGAGCGCGATGCCGTAGGAGACGGCCGACGTCATCAGGGCGATGAGGGCGAGCATCAGGTACGCCAGGAGCAGGTAGCCGATGAACACGCGCAGGTCGAACGCGAGCGCCAGCAGCGTGATGATGATCGCCTGCGCGATCAGCGAGACCACGTCGCGCAGCGAGCGGCCGAGCAGCAGGGCGAGCCGGCTGACCGGGGTGACCCGGGAGCGTTCGATCACGCCGGCGCGCAGCTCGGCGATCAGGCCGAAGCCCTGGAACAGGCCGCCGAAGATGGCCAGCAGCACGAGCAGGCCGGGCACGAAGATCTTGTACGCGGCGGCCTGGGTGGGCGCGTTCAGCGCGGGCTTGAGCAGCGGGGCGAACAGGAGCAGGTACATCACCGGCTGGAAGACGCCGACGAAGATCCACACCGGGTTGCGCAGCAGCAGTTGCGTCTGGCGCTGGAAGATCAGCCAGGTGTCGCGGGCGAGTTTCATGACAGCTTCTCCGGGGGTCAGGACTCGCGCAGCGAGCGGCCGGTCTTGGTGAGGAAGACGTCGTCGAGGCTGGGGCGGTGCAGCTCGATCGAGCGCAGGTCGAGCCCGGCGTGGTCGAGGCGGCGCAGCACCTGCGGGATGGCGGTGGCGCCCTCGTCGACGTAGAGGCGCAGACCCCCCTCGTCGACGGTTTCCAGCTTGCTCACGTACGCCTCGGTGTCGAGCAGCTCGGCGGCGCGCGGGGTGGTCGGGGCGTCCAGGCCGACGATCACCACCTCGCCGGAGATCTCCCGCTTCAGCGCGGCCGGTGTCCCCTCGGCGACCACCTCGCCGTGATCCATGATCGCGATGCGGTCGCAGAGCGCGTCCGCCTCGTCCAGGTAGTGCGTGGTGATGAAGACGGTCATCCCCTCCGTACGCAGCCGGCGAATCTCGTCCCACATGTGCGCGCGGCTCTGCGGGTCGAGGCCGGTGGTCGGCTCGTCCAGGAAGACGATCTTCGGCTCGTGGATGATGCCGAGCGCGATCTCGACGCGCCGGCGCTGGCCGCCGGAGTAGGTCTTGCACTTGCGGTCGGCGTACTCGACGAGCTGGAACGCTTCGAGTGCGCGCTCGGCACGGCGGTGCGCGTCGGCCTTGCCGATGCCGTAGAGACGGGCCTGGAGCACCAGCTCCTCACGGGCGCTCGACTCGTCCCAGGTGCTGCCGCCCTGGGCCACGTACCCGATCCGGCGGCGCACCTCGGCCGGGTCCTTGCGCAGGTCGGCGCCGGCCACCGTGGCCTCGCCGCCGTCCGGCTCGATGAGCGTGGCGAGCATCCGCAACGTGGTGGTCTTGCCGGCGCCGTTGGGCCCGAGGAAGCCGAAGATCTCCCCCGCTGCGACGTCGAGGTCGACGCCGCGGACCGCGTCCACTGTCTTCGTCTCGCGACCCGCGCGGGAGCGGTACGACTTCCGCAACCCCCTGGTCTCGATCATTTCTGCTCCTGGTCGTCCGGGCGGACCTGAACGGCCGCCGATCGTCCGCGAGGACGCACGAATCCCCCGCGATTCCCGCTGAGGCTAACGCGATATAGCTCTTTTGGTCAACGTTGATTATGTCGTGTCACCGAGATCCGTCGGACCAGCCCGACCAGCCCTCGGCCCGCTCCATCCCATCGGGCAGGTACGACACCCCCGACTCGATCCGCTCCGCGATCCGCTCGCACCAGGCCGACTCCGCCTCGGCGCGGGCCAGCCACAGCTCGAACATCCACCCGACGTGCACCGGCTTGCGGGTGCGCACCCAGTCCGAGTCGAGCGAGGCGCGCGTCGACTCGACCCCGGCGCGCAGCAGGTTGGCCCGGTTGCGCAGCGCCGCCGCCGCCTCCTCACGCGGCATCGCCGGCAGGAACGAGAACGCCGCCACGAAGGGGTCCGGCAGCTCGTGGAGCTGCCACCACTGCGCCCGCAGCAACGTCTCGAACTCGTCTTCCCCCTTCGCTGTCACCTCGTACGTGGTGCGCGCCGGACGGGCGCCCACCTGCTCGACCGAGACGGTCCGGAGCAGGCCCTCGTCGGTGAGTTTGCGCAGCGCGTGGTAGATCGAACCGGGCTGCACGTTGGCCCACTTGTCCGCACTCCAGCTCAGCAACTCACGGCGCACGTCGTAGCCGTGCACCGGCTGCATCCACCTGACCAGGCCGAGAATCATCATCCGCGTTGCCGACACGGGACAAGCGTAATAACCAAGTTTGACTACAGTGCGGCATCCCACACTGAGCGATCGTTAGGCCCCGCAGCTCGGCCGCTAAACTCCCGGCAACGACCTCCCGGGAGGAGCCACAAGGTGCGCAAGGTTCTCATCGCCAACCGCGGCGAGATCGCCGTCCGCGTCATCCGCGCCTGCCGCGACGCCGGGCTGGCCAGCGTCGCCGTCTACGCGGACTCCGACCGGGACGCCCTGCACGCCACGCTCGCCGACGAGGCGTACGCCCTCGGCGGCGACACCGCCGCCGACAGCTACCTGCGCATCGACAAGCTGATCGACGTGGCGGCCCGCTCCGGCGCGGACGCGGTGCACCCCGGCTACGGCTTCCTCTCCGAGAACGCCGACTTCGCCCAGGCCGTCATCGACGCCGGGCTGACCTGGGTCGGCCCCACCCCGCAGGCGATCCGCGACCTGGGCGACAAGGTGACCGCCCGGCACATCGCGCAGCGGGCCGGCGCGCCGCTGGTGCCCGGCACCCCGGACCCGGTGGGCAACGCGGACGAGGTGATGGCGTTCGCCGTCGACCACGGCCTGCCGGTCGCCATCAAGGCCGCCTTCGGCGGTGGCGGGCGCGGCCTGAAGGTCGCCCGCACCATGGAGGAGATCCCGCACCTGTTCGAGTCGGCCACCCGCGAGGCGGTCGCCGCGTTCGGCCGGGGCGAGTGCTTCGTCGAGCGCTACCTGGACAAGCCGCGCCACGTCGAGGCGCAGGTGCTGGCCGACCAGCACGGCAACGTGATCGTGGTGGGCACCCGGGACTGCTCGTTGCAGCGCCGCCACCAGAAGCTGGTCGAGGAGGCGCCCGCGCCGTTCCTCACCGACGCCCAGCGCGCCCAGATCCACGACAGCGCCAAGGCCATCTGCCGCGAGGCCGGCTACCACGGCGCCGGCACCGTGGAATACCTGGTCGGCGTGGACGGCACGATCTCGTTCCTGGAGGTCAACACGCGGCTCCAGGTCGAGCACCCGGTCACCGAGGAGACCGCCGGCATCGACCTGGTGCGCGAGCAGTTCCGCATCGCCGACGGGGAGAAGCTGCGCTTCACCGAGGACCCGACACCGCGCGGGCACGCCATCGAGTTCCGGATCAACGGTGAGGACCCGGGCCGCAACTTCCTGCCGGCACCGGGCACCGTCACGGCCCTGCGCCTGCCCTCCGGGCCGGGCGTGCGGGTGGACACCGGCATCTCGGCCGGCGACGTGATCGGCGGCAACTTCGACTCGCTGCTGGCCAAGGTGATCATCGTCGGCGAGACGCGTACCGAAGCGCTGGAGCGTGCCCGCCGCGCGCTCGACGAGATGGTGGTCGACGGCATGGCGACCGCGCTGCCCTTCCACCGCCTGGTGATCCGCGACGAGGCGTTCACCGCCGAGCCGTTCACCGTGCACACCCGGTGGATCGAGACCGAGTGGGACAACACCGTCCCGGCCTTCACCGCCACCGCGGGCGCCGCCGACGAGCCGGCCGAGCGCGAGACCGTCGTGGTCGAGGTGGGCGGCAAGCGGCTGGAGGTCGTCCTTCCCGCCGGGCTCGGCGGGGGTACGGCGGCAGCCGCGCCCGCCGCGAAGAAGCCGGCCCGCCGGGGCGGCGGGGGCAAGGCGGGCGCCGCGGTCAGCGGTGACACGCTCACCTCCCCCATGCAGGGCACGATCGTGAAGATCGCCGTCGCGGACGGCGACGAGGTGGCCGAGGGCGACCTGGTCGTGGTGCTGGAGGCGATGAAGATGGAGCAGCCGCTGCACGCGCACAAGGCCGGCACGGTGAGCGGGCTCGCGGCCGAGGTCGGCGCGGTGATCACCGCCGGCGCGGCGATCTGCACCATCGCCTGACGACGCCAGCCGGGGGTGGTGTGAGCCACCACCGGCGGCAGGACCGCGCCCGGGCGGGAATGATGGCCGGGTGCGGTTCCTTCACGGCGCGGTCCCCGCGCACGACCTGACCTACAACGACGTCTTCATGGCGCCCAACCGTTCCGAGGTGGGCTCCCGGCTCGACGTCGACCTGGCCACCACCGACGGGACCGGCACCACGATCCCGCTCGTGGTGGCGAACATGACAGCCGTCGCGGGCCGGCGGATGGCCGAGACCGTGGCGCGGCGCGGTGCGGTGACGGTGATCCCCCAGGACATCCCGATCGAGGTCGTCGCCGACGTGGTCGGCTGGGTCAAGCAGCGGCACCTGGTGCACGACACGGCGATCACGCTCGGCCCGACCGACACCGTCGGCGACGCCATCCACCTGTTGCCCAAGCGCTCGCACGGCGCGGTGGTCGTGGTCGACGCGGACGGCCGGCCGATGGGTGTGGTGACCGAGGCGGACACCGTCGGGGTGGACCGCTTCGCCCAGCTCCGGCACGTGATGTCGACCGAGCTGCACACCGTTCCGGCGGACGCGGACCCGCGTACCGGATTCGACCGGCTGTCGGCGGGCCGGCGGCGGCTCGCGCCGGTGGTGGACGGCGACGGCCGCCTGGTCGGGGTGCTGACCCGGCAGGGCGCGCTGCGCGCCACGCTCTACAAGCCCGCGATGGACGACCGGGGCCGGCTGCGGATCGCCGCCGCCGTGGGCATCAACGGCGACGTCACCGGCAAGGCCGCCGCGCTGCTGGAGGCGGGGGTGGACACGCTCGTCGTGGACACCGCGCACGGGCACCAGGAGCGGATGCTCCAGGCGCTGCGGGCGGTCCGCCGCCTGGACCCGCCGGTGCCGGTGGCGGCCGGGAACGTGGTGACCGCCGACGGCGTACGGGACCTGGTGGACGCGGGCGCGGACATCGTGAAGGTGGGCGTCGGGCCGGGCGCGATGTGCACCACCCGGATGATGACCGGCGTCGGCCGCCCGCAGTTCTCCGCAGTGCTCGACTGCGCCGCGGCGGCCCGCTCGCTGGGGCGGCACGTCTGGGCCGACGGCGGCGTACGGCACCCGCGGGACGTGGCGCTGGCGCTCGCCGCGGGCGCCTCGAACGTGATGATCGGCTCCTGGTTCGCCGGCACCTACGAGTCCCCCGGCGACCTCTACACCGACGCCGACGGGCGGCGCTACAAGGAGAGCTTCGGCATGGCGTCGTCGCGCGCGGTGAGCGCCCGGACGGCCGAGGACAGCGCGTTCGACAGGGCCCGGAAGGCGATCTTCGAGGAGGGCATCTCCTCGGCCCGGATGTATCTGGACCCGAACCGGCCCGGCGTCGAGGACCTGATCGACGAGATCATCTCGGGCGTGCGCAGCGCGTTCACGTACGCGGGGGCGCGCAGCCTGGAGGAGTTCCACGAGCGGGCGTTCGTCGGCGTGCAGAGCGCCGCCGGGTACACCGAGGGGATGCCGCTGCCGACGAGCTGGTGACGCCCCGCCGGGCTCAACTGAACAACCGCCGGATCACGGTACGGGCGGCGGCCTCCGGGTCGTCGCCCACCCGGGGCGGCAGCGCGCCGGAGAGCCAGAGCGTGGCGAAGCCGTGCACGATCGACCAGGCGGCCAGCGCGTCCGCGTCCGGCTCCCGCCCGGTGCGCCGGGCCACCCCGCCGCGCAGCAGTTCCCCCGCCCGCTCGCGGGCGGCGACCAGCTCCGGGTCGTCGGCCCGGTACAGCTCGGGCCGGAACATCACGTCGAAGTGCGCCCGGTGCCGCGCCGCGAACCCGACGTAGGCCACACCGGTGTCGAGCAGGTCGTCCCCGGCCTGCCGCAAGGCGTCGGCGAGCAGGTCGAAGCCCTGGGTGGCGAGCGCGGTGAGCAGCCCGGCCTTGTCGCCGAAGTGGTGCGCGGGCGCGGCGTGCGAGACCCCGGCGCGCCGGGCCAGCTCACGCAGGCTCAGCGCGGCCGGCCCGGACTCGGCGATCGCCTCGGCCGCGGTGCTCAGCAGGACGCGACGGAGGTCGCCGTGGTGATACGAGGCCATGCCGCCACCCTAACTTGTCATTGACAAGATGGCACTCGTCGCGCAATCTTGTCATCGACAAGATGCTCGTCGGAGGGATTGACAATGGCGCCCCTGATCGCACTCCTCGCCGGCACCGCGCTGGCCCGCGTCGCCGGCCTGCTCGGCGTGGACGCCCTGGACGGGTGGCACCCCGCGCTGCGGGTCGGGCTGGCGCTGATGTTCGTGCTGACCGGCGTGGCCCACTTCGCGTCCCGCCGGGCCGACCTGATCGCGATGGTCCCGCCGTCGCTGCCGCGGCCCGGCCTGCTGGTCACCGTGACCGGCGTGCTGGAACTCGCCGGCGCGCTCGCGCTGCTGTTCCCGGCCACCGCGCGTTGGGCGGCGGCCGGGCTGGCGCTGCTGATGCTCGCCATGTTCCCGGCGAACGTGTCCGCCGCGCGGCGTCGCCTCACGCTCGCCGGCCGTCCGGTGACCCCGCTCGGCGTGCGTACGGTGCTCCAGGTCGTCTTCGTGGCCGCCGCGCTGGCGGTGGCCCTCGGCGGATGAGCCCGGCGGGCCGGCGGGCCGCAGCCGGGCGGGGCCGCCCGGCGCGGCTCAGGCCCGGGACGGCTCCGCTTCGGTGGACTGGGATTCCCCGGTCTCCCCGTGGCGAACGGTCGGCAGGCGCAGGCAGGCGACCAGGCCGATCAGCAGGAATCCGGCTCCGGCGAAGGCCGCGTACCGGGTGGCGTCGGAGAACGCCGCCTTCGCCTCCGCGGCGATCGGGGCGGTACGCGGGTCCGCCTCCAGCCCGCCGATCGCCGCGCCCGCGCTCTCCTTGACCGCACTCACCACCTGGTCCCGCTGTGCCGGGGTGAGTCCCGGCTGGTCGGCCAGGCGGTCGCCGAGCAGCCCGCCGAGACCGGCGAAGAGCACGGTGCCGAGCACCGCGATGCCGAGCGCGGAACCGACCTGCCGGGCGGTGCTCTGCAGGCCCGAACCCTGGCCGCTGCGGCGCACCGGCACCTGCGACAGCGAGACGCCGGTGAGCTGGGCGGTGGCCAGGCCGACGCCGACGCCGTACACGAACAGGAAGCCCAGCGGCGCCCACCATCTGGTGTCCGGCGCGACCACGAACCCGAGCCCGGCGACGCCGACCAGCTCGGCGGCGACGCCGAGCTGGACCACCCGGGCCGCACCCCAGCGCTGGGTCAGCGGCGCGCCGATGCCGCTGGCCAGGAAGCTGCCGACGGCGAGCGGCAGCAGCGCCAGGCCGGTCCGGAAGGCGCTGTAGCCGAGGACGTTCTGGAACCACAGCGGCAGCGCGAACAGCAGGCCGAACTCGCCCAGGCTGACGATCGCAGCGGCCAGGATGCCGTTGCGGAACGAGCCGATGCCGAACAGCGACAGGTCGAGCAGCGCCGGGCGGCCGGCCCGGTTGCGACGTACCTGCTGGGCCAGGAAGATCCCGAGCGCGACGAGGCCGACCAGCGCGGCCACCGGCACCGGCGAGATCGACGCGGTCCAGTCCAGCCCGAACAGGCGCAACGGTCGCTCCCGCTCCCACCAGCCGTAGGTGCGGCCCTCGATCAGCGCGAAGACCACGCCGGTCATGCCGATCACCGAGAGCAGCGCGCCGAGCAGGTCCAGCCCGCGCTCGGCGTGTTCGTCGCGGGACTCGGCCACGAGCACGAGCGTCGCCACGATCACGGCCAGGCTGACCGGGACGTTGATGCCGAAGGCCCACCGCCAGGAGTACGTGGTGGTGAGCCAGCCGCCGAGCAGCGGCCCGAGCGCCGCCGCGCCACCGATCGTGGAGCCCCAGACGGCGAACGCGATGCCCTTCTCCCGGCCGGTGAAGTTGGCGTTGAGCAGGGAGAGCGAGGTGGGCAGC
This sequence comes from Micromonospora sp. AMSO1212t, assembly GCF_008868145.1. NCBI lineage: Bacteria > Bacillati > Actinomycetota > Actinomycetes > Micromonosporales > Micromonosporaceae > Micromonospora > Micromonospora sp. AMSO1212t. The sequence goes on along the minus strand of NZ_WBKS01000048.1, from coordinate 6,903 downwards.
ATCATCGCCCCGCCGACGCCCTGGAGCACCCGCGAGGCGATGAGCGTCTCGCCGGAGCCGGCGAGCGCCGCGAGCACGTTCGCGACCACGAACACGGTGACGCCGACGAGGAACATCCGCCGCCGCCCGGACCGGTCGGCGAAGCGGCCGGCGACCAGCAGCAACGCGGCGAAGACCAGGGTGTACGCCTCCTGCACCCACTGCGCGTCGGTGGAGGTGATGTCGAGGTCCCGGATGATCTGCGGCACCGCGACGTTCACGATCGTGGCATCCACGATGATCATCGCTACGCCGAGGCTGATGGCCAGCAGCCCGAACCAGCGTCCGCGCCCGTCGCCGCGCATGGCGTCCCCCCTTTAGCTAGATTTTCTAGCTACCCGAGATGCTAGCTTTATCCCATGGAGGGGGTGCCGTCAACCGGAGAGCCCGCGCCGGGCCCGCCGCCGAGCAGCGAGGCCTCCCGCGCGTTGCGCGACGTGCTGCGGATCGCCGGTGACACCCGGGCCGCGCTGGCCCGCCGCCTGGGCCTCAACGCGACCGACGCCGCGGCGATCGACCACCTGGTCTCCAGCCCGGAGCCGCTGGGCCCGGTCGAGCTGGGCAACCGGCTCGGCATCCGGTCCGCCTCGGCGACCACGCTCGTGGACCGGCTCGTGCAGGCCGGTCACGTCGCCCGCGCCCCGCACCCGCACGACAGGCGGCGGCTCAGCCTCCAGGTGACCGAGAGCGCCGTGGGCGAGGTGCTGGAGGCGCTGCGCCCGATGCTCGTCGGCATCGACCGGGCGGTCGCCCGGCTCACCCCGGAGCAGGCCGAGGCCACCACTGCGTTCCTGCGCGAGGTCACCGAGGTGATGCGGGAGTACGTCGCCACCACGCCGGACGAGCCGTCCCGGGCGCGCGCCGACCGCGGCTGAGGAGATTCTCAGAATTAGTTTGGGCCCTGATGGTTCGGGAGCTAATCTGACGCTCGTGAACATGGGCCCGCTCGTCCGCTTCCCCGACGCGTTGCACCACGCGCCACTCGGCCGGCTGACCTCGATCGCCGGTCACGTCGTCGAGCAGCACTGGGGGCGTTACCTGGCCGAACACCACGGGCTCACGTCCGCCGGCATGCGGGTCCTGATGATCCTCCTCCGCTCCGGCGACGTGAGCCACCGAGAAATGGCGGAGCTGTGCTTCGTCCGGCCCGCCACGCTCACCGGCATCGTGGACACCCTCGAACGCGACGGCTTCGTCAGCCGCCGTCGCGCGCCGGAGGACCGCCGTACGGTCCGGCTCACCCTGACCGACAAGGGCGGCGAGCACGCCCGCGCCATCATCGACATGATCCACAGCGACCGGCCGTTGACGTCGGTCGACGCCGACCCGGCCAAACGGGCGGTGATCCGCGAGTTCCTGATCGAAATCATCACCGGCATGTCCGACGGTGACCTCCGTCGGTTGAACCGGGACAGCGAGTCCGACACCGAGCCGCCAACGGGGAGCCATCCGTGTTGATCCGCCTGCTCCGCACACATCTGCACCCGTACCGACGATGGCTGGCCGCCGTGGTGGCGTTCCAGTTCGTCGGCACCATCGCCTCGCTCTACCTGCCCAGCCTGAACGCCGACATCATCGACCGGGGCGTCGCCGTCGGCGACACCGACCAGATCCTGCGTACGGGCGGGTGGATGCTGGTGGTCAGCCTGCTCCAGATCGCCTGCTCGATCGCCGCCGTCTACTTCGGCGCGAAGACCGCGATGGCGTTCGGCCGCGACGTACGTGGCTCGATCTTCCGGCGCGTCAACAGCTTCTCCGCCCGCGAGGTCGCCCGGTTCGGGGCGCCGTCCCTGATCACCCGCAACACCAACGACGTCCAGCAGGTGCAGATGCTGGTGCTGCTGAGCTGCACCATGCTGGTGGCCGCGCCGATCATGAGCGTCGGCGGCGTGGTGATGGCGCTGCGCGAGGACGTCGGGCTCTCCTGGCTGATGCTGGTCTGCGTACCGGTGCTCGCAGTCGCGCTGGGGCTGATCATCCGCCGCATGGTGCCGGGCTTCCGGCTCATGCAGACCCGGATCGACATCGTCAACCGGGTGCTGCGCGAGCAGATCACCGGCATCCGGGTGGTCCGGGCGTTCGTCCGCGAGCCGTACGAGACCGACCGGTTCCGGGTCGCGAACACCGACCTGACCACCACCGCGCTGCGGATCGGGCGGCTCCAGGCGCTGATCTTCCCGATCGTGATGCTGGTGCTGAACGTCTCCAGCGTCGCGGTGCTCTGGTTCGGCGCGGCGCGGGTCGACGCCGGTCAGATCCAGATCGGCGCGCTCACCGCGTTCCTGCAGTACCTGATGCAGATCCTGATGGCGGTCATGATGGCCACCTTCATGCTGATGATGGTGCCCCGGGCGGCGGTCTGCGCCGAGCGCATCGAGGAGGTGCTGGACACCGACTCGTCGGTCGTGCCGTCGACCGACCCGGTCACCGAGGTCACCGGCCGGGGCGAGCTGGAGTTGCGTGGCGCCGGATTCCAGTACCCGGGTGCCAGTGCCCCGGTGCTGCACGACATCTCGTTCCGGGCCGAGCCGGGCCGGACCACGGCGATCATCGGTTCCACCGGCGCCGGCAAGACCACGCTGCTGACGCTCATCCCCCGGCTGGTCGACCCGACCGCCGGCGCGGTCCTGGTCGACGGCGTGGACGTACGGGACCTCGCCCCGGACGAACTGTGGCGGCGGATCGGGCTGGTGCCCCAGCGGCCGTACCTGTTCACCGGCACCGTCGCCAGCAACCTGCGCTACGGCAACCCGGACGCCACCGATGCCGACCTGTGGGCCGCCCTGGAGATCGCCCAGGCGCGCGACTTCGTCGCCGACATGCCGGGCGGGCTGGAGGCGCCGATCGCGCAGGGCGGCACGAACGTCTCCGGTGGCCAGCGGCAACGCCTGGCGATCGCCCGCGCGCTCGTCCGCAAACCGGAGATCTATCTCTTCGACGACTCCTTCTCCGCGCTCGACCTCGGCACGGACGCCCGGCTGCGGGCCGCCCTCAAGCCGGTCACCGCGGACGCGGCGGTGGTGATCGTGGCCCAGCGGGTCTCCACGATCATCGACGCCGACCAGATCATCGTGCTCGAGGACGGGGGTGTCGTCGGGATGGGACGGCATGAGGAACTGCTGGAGAGCTGCCCCACGTACGCCGAGATCGTCGCGTCTCAGCAGACGGCGGAGGTGGCCGCGTGAGTGGGGGGAACGGCGGCACGCCGTCGGTACCGCAGCAGAAGAACGAACCGTCGCGACTACCTCCGGCCGGGCGGCGGCCCGGCGGCGGCCCGCCGCACATGAGCATGGGCATGCCGGCCGAGAAGGCGATGAACTTCGGGCCGTCGGCACGCCGTCTGCTGGGGCGGCTACGGCCGTACCGGCTCCAGCTCACCGGCGTGCTCGCGCTGGCCCTGGCCAGCGTCGGGCTCAGCGTCATCGGGCCGAAGGTGCTCGGCCACGCCACCGATCTGATCTTCAGCGGGGTGATCGGGCGGCAGTTGCCACCCGGCACCACCACCGAGGCGGCGGCGGAGGCGGCCCGCGCCGAGGGCAACGGCAACTTCGCCGACATGCTGGCCCGGATGGACGTGATCCCCGGCACCGGCATCGACTTCGACGCGCTGGGCCGGGTGCTCGCGTTCGCTGTCGTGCTCTACATCGGCGCGAGCATGCTCCAGTGGGCGCAGGGCTGGGTGCTCAACGGCGTGGTGCAGCGCACCGTGCTGACGCTGCGCGCCGACGTGGAGGACAAGCTCAACCGGCTGCCGCTGCCCTACTTCGACAAGCAGCCCCGCGGTGAGCTGCTCAGCCGGGTCACCAACGACATCGACAACGTGTCGCAGACGCTCCAGCAGACGCTGAGCCAGTTGCTCACGTCGCTGCTCACAGTCGTCGGCGTACTCGGGATGATGTTCTGGATCTCACCGCTGCTGGCGGTCGTCGCGCTCGTCGCGGTGCCGCTGTCGGTGGTGGTCACCGGCCAGATCGCCAAGCGGTCGCAGGGCAAGTTCATCGCCCAGTGGAAGCACACCGGCGAGCTGAACGGTCAGATCGAGGAGGCGTACACCGGGCACGAGCTGGTGAAGGTCTTCGGCCGGCAGAAGGAGGTCGAAGCCGCCTTCCACGCCAAGAACGAGGAACTGTTCCGGGCCGGCTTCGGCGCGCAGTTCGTCTCCGGGCTGATCATGCCGGCGATGTTCTTCATCGGGAACCTCAGCTACGTCGCGATCGCCGTGGTCGGCGGCCTGCGGGTGGCGTCGGGCTCGATGAGCCTCGGCGACGTGCAGGCGTTCATCCAGTACTCGCGACAGTTCACCCAGCCGCTCACCCAGGTCGCGTCGATGGCCAACCTGCTGCAGTCCGGGGTGGCCTCGGCCGAGCGCGTCTTCGCCGTGCTCGACGCCGGCGAGCAGAGCCCCGACCCGGCCGAGCCGGCCCGGGTCGCCGACCCGCACGGGCGGGTCGAGTTCGAACACGTCTCCTTCCGGTACGACCCGGAGAAGCCGCTCATCGACGACCTGTCGCTGGTCGCCGAGCCGGGTCACACGGTGGCCATCGTCGGTCCCACCGGCGCCGGCAAGACCACGCTGGTCAACCTGGTCATGCGGTTCTACGAGCTGGACGCCGGGCGGATCACGCTGGACGGGGTGGACATCTCCACGATGCGTCGCGACGACCTGCGCGGCCGGATCGGCATGGTGCTCCAGGACACCTGGCTGTTCGGCGGGACCATCCGGGACAACATCGCCTACGGCCGGCCGGACGCCACCGAGGAGGAGATCCTCGCCGCCGCCCGGGCGACGTTCGTGGACCGGTTCGTCCGCAGCCTGCCGGACGGCTACGACACCGTGATCGACGAGGAGGGCAGCAACGTCAGCGCCGGGGAGAAGCAGCTCATCACCATCGCCCGGGCGTTCCTGGCCGAGCCGTCGCTGCTGATCCTGGACGAGGCGACCAGCTCGGTGGACACCCGGACCGAGGTGCTGCTCCAGCGCGCCATGGCGGCGCTGCGCTCGGACCGGACGAGCTTCGTCATCGCGCACCGGCTGTCCACCATCCGCGACGCCGACCTGATCCTGATGATGGAGCAGGGCCGGATCGTCGAGCAGGGCACCCACGAACAGCTCGTCGCCGCCGGTGGCGCGTACGCCCGGCTCTACCGGGCGCAGTTCAGCGGCGCGGTGATCGAAGACGAGGTGCCGGCGCCCGCCCCGGCCGGTCCGCCGGGAATGCGTGCCGGCGCCGGCACGCCGGTCGGGAACTGACATGGACCCGGCCACAGGTCCGGCACCGGTCTCCGTCCGGGTGCCCTCCCGGCACCCGGACGGGCCGGAGTCAGGCCGGCGGGAGCAGCCCCGCCGACCGGCTCGCGACCACCGCGCCGACCAGGTCCAGCGCCTGCGCGACGGGCATCGGGTCGAGCACCCGGCCGTCGCGCAGGCGCAGCGAGACCGAGCCGTCGGCCGCCTCCCGAGGGCCGACCACGCCGGTGTACGGGACGCGGCGGCGGGACGCGTCCCGGATCCGGGCACCGAGCGAACCGGCGTGGTCGATCTCGGCCCGCAGCCCGGCCGCCTCGGCCCGGCGGGCCAGCCCGACGGCCGCGTCGGCCTGCGCCGCGTCCACCGGGAGCAGCAGCAACTGCACCGGGGCGTACCAGGCGGGGAAGGCGCCCTCGTGCACCTCGATCAGGTACGCGAACAGCCGCTCCATGCTGCCGACCAGGCTGCGGTGCACCATCACCGGCCGTTTCCGGCGGCCGTCCGAGTCGGTGTACGACAGGTCGAACCGCTCCGGCTTGTCGAAGTCAAGCTGGACGGTGGAGATGGTCGACTCCCGGCCGGCCGCGTCCACGAGCTGAACGTCGATCTTCGGGCCGTAGAACGCGGCCTCGCCCGGCGCCTCGACGACGTCCACCCCGTCGAGCGCGGCGCGGAGCAGTTCCTCGGCCCGCGCCCAGCCGGCGTCGTCGCCCACGTACCGGTGGCCCGGCCCGCGCAGCGACAACCGGAACCCGGCGGGACGGACACCGAGCGCGGCGTGCGCCTCGCCGATCAGCCGCAGGATCTCGCGGACCTCGTCGCCGACCTGCTCCAGCGCGCAGAAGTTGTGCGCGTCGTTGAGCGAGATGGCCCGCACCCGGGACAGCCCGCCGAGCACCCCGGAACGCTCCGCCCGGTACATCCCGCCCAGCTCGGCGATCCGCAGCGGCAGCTCCCGGTAGGAGCGGCCGCGGGCGCGGAACACGAGCGCGTGGTGCGGGCAGAGCGCCGGGCGCAGCACGAACTCGTCGTCGGCGCTCAGCCGCATCGGCGGGAACATGTCGTCGGCGAAGTAGCCCAGGTGCCCGGACAGCTCGAACAGCTCCCGTTTGCCCAGCGGCGGCGAGTAGACGTGCCGGTAGCCGGCCCGGCGCTCCAGCTCCCGGACGTACTCCTCGACGGCGTGCCGGGCGGCGGCGCCGGCCGGCAGCCAGATCGGCAGCCCGGCGCCCGCGAGCGGGTCGGAGACGAACAGCTCCAGGTCCCGGCCGAGCCTACGGTGGTCGATCATGTCGCTCTCCTTGATCGGGTACGACCCGGAGGCGAGCAGGCCGGGAACGCCGCGAGGCCCCGGAGCGGATCGCCCCGGGGCCTCGTCGACGGAAACGTCAGTGCGGCGCGCCGGGAACACCCGGCGTCGTGGTCACTACCGCTCTGCGCATGCCCCGACGGTAGGCGCGCGGGTGCCGACGGCGCATCTGAGTTTCGGAGAGAGGGTGCGGGTCGCCGACACGGGACCTGTCGGCGACCCGCCGCGGCCAGGGCATCGGGAACGGGGGACCCGACGGCTCCGGTGCCGCGTCCCGCCAACGGTACGCCGCGATCCGTCGATCCGC